>JAAZGQ010000278.1 GCA_012511135.1 Bacteroidales bacterium
ACAAAAAATACTACCTGCTCACCGGTTTCGAAATCGGCCCCGAAATTCAGGCAGCCATCGAATCCGGCTTGATTCTGAATTGCTTCCAAAAACCCTTCAATTTGAAGGAGATCGAAGATTGCATAAATAAGTAGATAGTCAAATCAATCAATCAATGATGCCATCAACAGGCAGTTAAAAACCATGAAAAAATCCACTTTTTTTAGTGTACTGGCGTGTACACTCTATGTTCTTGTTTCGTCATGTAACGAAAAACCGATGCTCCCTCAGGCGAGTACCGGCGACATCTCCGAAATTACACAAACCAGCGCAAACTGCAACGCAGAGGTCGTTTCCCAAGGAGGGGAACAAGTATTGGAAAGAGGGATTTGCTGGAGTACGCAGGATAATCCCGGCACAGCCGACAATAAATTAAGCGAAGGAGCAGGCCCGGGTACTTTCAGTTGTACCATCACCGGCTTAAATCCCAGAACTACCTATTACGTGAGAGCGTATGCCCTCAACAACCTTGGCACCGGCTACGGGGCCCTGAAGACCTTCAAAACCCTGAATGCTGTAATTCCGGAAGTGAGTACCGGCGAATTTGGCCTGATTACAACAACATCGGTAATTTGCGAAGGCGAAGTCTCGTCCGATGGAGGCTATCCCGTCCTGGACAAAGGGATTTGCTGGAGTACGCAACAAACGCCCACTACCGGTGACAGCCTGCGTTCGACAGGTTCCGGTACAGGCAGTTTTATCACAGAGATTAATGGACTGATTCCGGGTAGCAGCTATTACATGCGCGCTTATGCCACCAACAGTGTTGGTACGGCCTATGGTGAGATTGTAAATTTTGAAACCAAAGATACCATTCCCGTACTGAGCACTGCCGAAGTGTGCGAAATCAGACTGAACACAGCCCTTTGCGGAGGAGAAATAAGCTTTGACGGTGGAGACTCTATAAGCGCCAGAGGCGTCTGCTGGAGTACCGCAGAAAATCCCACGATAGCCGACAGCATAACCACAGAAGGTACAGGCACGGGAAGTTTTGTCAGCCAACTCGAAGGCCTGACTCCCGGCACCAGCTATTACGTTCGCGCTTATGCCACCAACAGTGTTGGCACCGGCTATGGTGATGTGCGGATGTTTACAACAGAAGGAGGGCTAAGAGATATTGACGGAAATGAATATGGTGTAATATGTATAGGTACACAAATATGGATGGATTCCAATCTCAAAGTAAGCCATTACAACAATGGAGCCGGAATATCAAACGTAACTGAAAATTCTGCCTGGTGGACATTAAACACGGGAGCTTTATGTAATTATGACAACTCAGAATCAATTGCGGCTGTTTATGGCAGATTGTATAACTGGCATGCCGTAAACACCGGGAAATTATGTCCCGAAGGTTGGCATGTGCCTTCTAAAGAAGAATGGACAACTTTGATAGATTATCTGGGTGGTGAAGAGATTGCCGGGGGTAAGTTGAAAGAGAGCGGTTTCAATCATTGGTTAAGTCCCAACGAAGGGGCAAGCAACGAGAGTAATTTTACGGCACTCCCCGGAGGTATTCGTGATGGTAAGGGCTTTCACAATCTGGGAGAAAGGACTTGGTTTTGGACTTCGACAGAAACAAACCGCCTCATTGTTCCGAATAATCATGCAGAGAGTGTGCTTCTTTTTTACAATGAAATTTATGTGATGAATATGAATAGAAATAAACCTTACGGCATTGCTGTTCGTTGCATAAAAGACTGAGGCTCATGATTAATCCCCGCCCTGCGCGCCTGTGAGTGTTGCAGGGCGCGTTTTATGGTGTAGGTTTTGCCGTCTTTTTGGAAGCAGCTGCCGGTTTGTTTGAACCAAAAGGAAATGTTGGCTTCCAGGCAGCAACGGCGCAAATCGAGCACCCAGTCGT
>JAAZGQ010000279.1 GCA_012511135.1 Bacteroidales bacterium
CAGGATCTCAGTGTAGAAGAATTGTGCAGTTTGTATTTTTATGAATACAACTTTCAGAGCGGCAACAATTTTTTGCTCGTCTATTCTTCGATACCCGATTTTCTGGGAGAGGAAGCTTTTGCCGGCTACAGGGAATGTTTCAATCAGCGGCTGGTATTTGAGTGGACCGAAAGGGGTTTTGTCGATTGAGCTCATCTGGACATTTATCAGGCATTTGTCCTCCCGACGGCATTTATTATTTTAGTCTCTTCAAGCACTGACATTAATTTGATTACTGAATCTGTAGAGAGTGTCTCCGGTTTACAAAATAGAAAAACCCCAAAAATCCAAGCTGATTTTTGGGGTTTTTCTATTTAAATAAGAGTCGAATCCGACTGTTTATTTTTCTTCTGTTTCCTCGGTTACTTTATCACTGAATTTCTCCATTTTGCGTTGAATATCGTAGGCAATAGGAGAGGCAACAAAGAGCGTTCCGAAAGTACCGGTAATAACACCCACCAGCATGGCAAAGGAGAATCCGCGAATGGTATCCCCGCCAAACAGCAGGATGGCCAGCAACACCAGGGCGGTACTCAGTGATGTACTGAAAGTACGAAGCAAAGTGGTGTTCATGGCTGAATTCATGGTGAGGCGTTTGTGTCGCTTGGGGTAAATGCCTATCATTTCGCGGATACGGTCAAACACTACCACCGAGTCGTTGACGGCATAACCAATCACCGTCAGAATAGCTGCAATAAAGGTCTGGTCAATTTCGAGCGAGAAGGGCATTATACTGTATAAAAGCGAATACAATCCAAAGATGAATACGGCAGCAAACAAGAGCGAAGCAATTACACCCACACTGAAAGCCACGTTGCGGAAACGTAACAGGATGTAGAGCCCGATAATCAGCAGGGATACTGCTACGGCCCAAATGGCTGAAATCTTAATATCTGAGGCAATAGTTGGTCCGACTTTTTGCGATGATACGATGTGATTTTCGGTAAAGGATTCCACATCGACATTTTCGGGCAGGTAGGTTTTTAAGCCGGTAAACAGCAAGTTATCTATTTCGGCATCCAGGTTTTCGTAATCGTCGTTGATTTTGTAGTTGGTGCTTACCCTTACCTGATTTTCGGAACCAATGGTGATGACCGAAAGCGAGGCACCATCGAAACCAGTTTCCAGGCTACTACGAACATCCTGGGTTGAAACGGGTTGTTCAAAGCGAATCACGTAATTGCGACCTCCGGAAAAATCAATACCTTGTTTCAATCCCAGGAAACCCCAGGCCAGCAAACTGACAAGAACCAAAGCTCCGGCAAAAATGTAACCTTTTTTACGCAGGCCAATAAAGTCCACTTTGGTGTTTTGCAAAAGGTTTTTCGAAAGTTTGGTGGTAAAGCTGACATTGTTTAGTTTTTCTTTGACCATCATGGCCTCGAAAATAATACGGGTAATAAAGAAGCCGCTGAAGAATGAGGTTAGAATACCGATAATCAAGGTGGTAGCAAATCCCTTGATGGGACCGGTACCAAAAATAAACAGGATAATACCGGTCAACAAAGTGGTAAGGTTGGCGTCGAATATGGCCGAGAAGGCATTTTTGTAGCCGTCCGGCAAAGCTTTTTTGATGCTTTTGCCCGCAGCCAGCTCTTCTTTGATACGTTCATTTATAAGCACATTGGCGTCAACGGCCATACCCAGCGTCAGCACGATACCCGCGATACCGGGCAGCGTCAGTACAGCCTGGAAGGAGGCCAATACACCCATCAGGAAGAAGACGTTGCACAAGAGGGCAAAGTCGGCAACCAGACCGGGGGTGATTCCATAAAAGAACAGCATGTAGATCAATACCATACCAAAGGCAATAGCAAAAGAGATCAAGCCTGCCCGGATGGCTTCTTTGCCAAGAGATGGACCTACAACGTCTTCTTGAACGATGTGGGCGGGAGCCGGCATTTTTCCTGATTTTAATACGTTGGCTAAGTCTTTGGCTTCGGCCGAAGTGAAATTACCGGTAATCTGCGATGAACCGCCGGTGATTTCGCTGTCAACCCGGGGATAGGAATATACATAATTATCCAGCACTATGGCGACGCTTTTGCCAATGTTGTCTTTGGTGATGCGGGCCCAGGTTTTGGAACCTTCGGCATTCATCGACATGGAAACCATGGCAGAGCCTCTCATTTGTTCAAAGTCGTCTCTGGCGTCAGTGATGACATCGCCTTCGAGGGCGGCACGGCCGTCGCGGTTGGTGACCTTAATGGCGATCAGTTCATAAAGAGGGGTTTGTTCGTTGATGGACTTGACTGACCATAAAAATTTTACGTCGCGGGGTAACAATTCCCTTACGGAACGAAGGCTAAGGTATTCGTTTACTTTAGCAGTATCGCGTCCCAGAGCATAGCCCACACAAGGTCCACCGGCTATGCCTTCCTGAGTTTGGTTGATCTGCAGCACGGCAAACAGGGGATATTCCCGTTGCCATTCTTCCAGACTCTGTTCATCTGTTTCAATTTCGGTTTCGGTAGCCAGCTGTTCCAGCAGGCGTTCTTCTTCGCTTTTGACGGTATCGGAAAGCTCTGAATCAGTGGTTTTTTCGGCAGAGGCTTCAGCAGCCGCTTGTTCTTCCTGTTGAGGTTGGGCAGAGGCATTCAGGTCGCGAATAGCATCGTTGGCTTCGATCAAAGCCTGGTACAATTCGCTTAATTCATAGGTTTCCCAGAATTCCAGATTGGCTGAACCCTGCAGTAATTTACGAACGCGTTCGGGTTCTTTGATCCCGGGCAATTCTACCAAAATGCGGCCGTTGGTTTCCAGGCGCTGAATGTTGGGTTGTACCACACCGAACTGGTCAATACGGGTACGCAACACGTTGAAGGAATTGTCGATGGCGCTTTGAATATCTTCTCTCAATACTTCGATTACTTTTTCGTCAGAACTGGAGGGATCGATGCGTCCCTTCATTTCGAAAGTACTGAAAATGGCAGAGAGGCGGGCTCCCGGGTCGATGGTTTTGTATTCTTCTACAAAAAGATCCAGGTAATCGCGCTGGCTTTCGGCCATACGGCGGCTGGCCTGAGCCAGAGCCTTGTTGAAATTTTCATCGGTATTGTAGCCCGATAAAGCTCTGAGTACATCGGGGACTGAGAGCTCAAGGATGACGTTCATACCACCTTTGAGGTCAAGGCCAAGATTAATTTCTTTTTCGAGACATTCTTTGTAGGTGTTGCCCAAATAAATCTTTTCCAGGGCAATGGAATCCAGATAATTGCGTTCCAGAACTTCGTCGCCTTGCGCGTATTCTTTGGCTTTCTTGTTGGTGTTTTCTACTGCCAGGGTAAAAGACAAATAATAGATGCTGACCAGGGCGAGCAGAACTGCAAAAAGAGTTACAAATCCTTTGTTTTGCATTGTGGTTGGATATTTTATTGGTTATTCCTGATTTTTAAATTAGGGCGCAAAGATAGACTTTTTTTTATTTACAAAGAACTTAAAGCCATTTAATTTAAAACTCAGACTTATTTATATGGGCACTTAAATGCCTCTGCGTTCGAGTAAAGCTTTGGGATCGGGTTCTGCTCCGCGGAATTTCAGGTAGAGGTTCATCGGATCATCAGTTCCGCCTCTCTCGAGTATGTTTTGTCTGAATGCCGTGGCGGTTTTCTGATCATAAAGGCCGTTTTCGACAAAAGCCTGAAAAGCATCCGCGTCCAGTACTTCGGCCCAGAGATAGGAATAGTAACCGGCGTGGTAATTATTATTAAAAATATGGTTGAAGTAGGTGCTACGGTATCGTACCACGATTTCGGGAATCAGTCCGAGGCGGTTCAGACAATCGGTTTCGAACTGATTAACGTCGTATTCTTTTTGTTCGCTCAGATCGTGCCAGTACATATCCAGATAAGCGGCCGACATCAGTTCAGTTGTAATAAAACCCTGGTTGAAAGTGGCGGCACGCTGTATTTTTTCGATAAGTGCATCGGGCATGGGTTCTCCGGTCTTATAATGCCGGGCGTACATCTTTAACACCTCGGGATGGATACTCCAGTTTTCCATGATTTGCGAGGGGAGTTCCACAAAGTCACGACTAACATTGGTACCGTTCAGACTGAGATAACTGCATTGGCTCAACATGCCGTGCAGCGCATGACCGAATTCGTGGAACATGGTCTCCACTTC
>JAAZGQ010000280.1 GCA_012511135.1 Bacteroidales bacterium
CGACGGGCCTCTTTTGGCCAATCTTAGGCTCCCTGCCGGTTCTGACTGGGCAAACTACGACTTCAAAACTAAAAAGACCAAAGCCGGTAAAGCCGATTTGATTGTTCTGCTCCGCTCCGCAACCGAAGTAGAGATTGACTGGCTCAGGTTTCAGCCCTAAAACACGAAATCAACTGTCTACCTGATTGATGCACAAACCTTAACATCTATACTCATGAAAAAAACTTCTTTTACTTTAATCTTTCTGCTGATTAGCTATTTCAGCTTTGCCCAGTTTGCAGGTATGATGCGCGGTCAACAGGCAGAAAGCCTGCCCGAAGGCTTCAAACCCTCTTCGACCAACACCTTCCTTGCATTGTATCCGGCCGTCAATGCTCAAACCCGGCAGGCGCTCTTCAAAGTAATGGCTCCCACCGCCAACACTGTTCAGGTGGATTTATGCAACAAGAAATACGACATGACCAAAGACGACAAAGGCGTATGGACCTGTATGTCCGATCCTCAAGTTGTCGGCTTTCATTACTACGCCATTCTTATAGACGGCGTGGCAGTGATGGATCGCAACACCAAGGCCTATTTCGGAAGCAACTGGATGTCGTCGGGCATAGAAATCCCCGAAGGGCCCGAAGGCGACTACTATCGCTTCGACAAGAACATTCCCCACGGCCAGATTCGTTCCATCTACTACTGGTCTGAACTCAACGGAATGGAACGTCACATCAACGTTTATGTCCCGGCCGAATACGAACAACAAGCAGACAAGTCATATCCTGTACTCTACCTGGTGCATGGTTGGGGCGAAGACGAAAACGGCTGGGCCAACCAGGGACACATGGCCAACATTATGGACGGACTTATTGCCTCGGGAAAGGCGGCTCCCATGATAGTGGTGATGCCCGGCGGTGATATTCAAACCAATCCAGAGCTTCGACAGGCACAGGGGGACATCAGCCAGATTTATGTTCAGGATTTGCTGCCTTTTATCGATCAGCACTTTCGAACCAAAACAGAAAAGCAAAACCGCGCTATGGCGGGGCTTTCGAGAGGAGGTTTTCAAACCTGCCTGACAGTCTCTGCCAACCTGGATAAATTTGGCTGGATGGGAACTTTCAGCGGCTTTTTCGTAAGAGGAGACAATAGTTTGGAGACAGCTTTCAACGGCCTGTTTAAAGATCCTTCGGAATTCAATCGGCAAATCAGGTTGCTCTACATCAGCACGGGCACAGAAGAAAACACGCCCAAAGCTCAGGTTGAGGCCCTCAAAGCCAAAGGCATCGACAATATTGTTTATTCGGAATCGCAGGGAACAGCTCACGAATGGCTCAGCTGGCGCAGAGCGCTGAATGAATTTGCCCAATTGGTCTTTAAGTAATCTCACTCCGGCTCAAATCCTATTAAGAACCACAATTACTTGTATATATGAAACTTACACAACTAAACACCGGCTTTCTAAAACGACCATTACTGCTACTATTCCTTGTTGCAATCACTCCCTCAGTCATTGGTCAAAAAGCCGGTAAGGCAAGCAAAGCTTCCAACATTCCCCTGTTCACCAACTTTGAGTATCAGGGCAACGACAAGATTTACAAGGATTATCCTCTTCAACCCGATGAATTCTACAATCCCATCCTTCAGGGCTGTTACCCCGATCCGAGCATAACCCGCAAAGGAGAGGATTATTATTTGGTTTGCTCTTCCTTTGCCATGTTCCCCGGAGTGCCCATTTTTCATTCCCGGGATCTGATCAACTGGACACAACCCGGTCATGTACTCGACCGGAAATCGCAGCTAAGAATTCAGGACTGCGGCATCAGTGCCGGCATCTATGCCCCCCAGATAATCTACAATCCCAACAACGATTATTTTTACATGATCACCACCCAAATTGCCGGGGGCATTGGCAATATGGTAGTTAAAACCAAGGATCCCACGCAAGGATGGAGCGAAGTGATCAAACTGGATTTCAACGGCATTGACCCCTCTCTGTTTTTTGATGACAACGGAAAAGCTTATGTCGTTCATAACGACGCTCCGGACCGGGGCAAAGAGCTCTACAACGGACACAGGGTAATCAAGATCTGGGAATACGACACAGAGAGCGATAAGATTATTCACGGCAGCGACCAAATCATCGTGGACGGAGGTGTAGACTTGTCCAAAAAGCCTATCTGGATTGAAGCCCCGCATATTTATAAGAAAAACAACAAGTATTACCTGATGTGTGCCGAAGGCGGTACCGGCGGATGGCATAGTGAAGTGATTTTTGTGAGTGACAATCCCAAAGGCCCTTACACCCCGGCGCCCGGCAATCCCATCCTGACTCAGCGCCATTTTGCCAGGGATCGGGCCAACAAAGTAGATTGGGCCGGTCATGCCGATTTAGTGCCAGGACCCGACAATAAAACCTATTATGGCGTTTTTTTGGCTGTCCGTCCCAACGAAAAGAACCGCGTGAACACAGGACGTGAAACCTTTATCCTGCCCGTCGACTGGTCGGGCGAATTCCCGGTCTTTGTCAATGGGCTGCTTCCTTTGGAGCCCAAGCTCAAAATGCCCACCGGCATCACAAGAAACAACACTGGCCAGCTGGGCTTCTTCCCCAACGGGAACTTCAGCTTTTGCGACAACTTCAGTGCCAACAAACTCGATTACCGCTGGATAAGCCTGAGAGGACAGCGCGAAGACTTCATAGAGATTGCAGAAAAAGGCCTTAAAATCAATCCTTATCCCGTAAATATCAAGGAAGTCAACCCTACATCTGCTCTCTTGCACCGGCAAATGCACAACAGTTTCTCTTTTTCGGTCAGCATGAACTACCGTCCCTCGTCCGAAAAAGACCTGGCCGGCCTGGTAGCGCTGCAAAGCGAAAGTTTCAACTACGTCTTTGGCCTCACCAAAAAAGGCAAAGACTATTATCTCCTGCTTGAAAGGAATGAGCGCAAAGCCAGAAGCAGGGAAACGAGCTCAAGCCTCCTGGCCAGTACCAAAATTGAACTGAAAGCCCCCCTCCGTCTGAAAATAACGGCCAGAGGTGACAACTATGAGTTTAGTTACTCACTCAACGGTATCGATTTTGTAAACCTGGCCGAAAACATTTCAGGAGACATCCTTTCGACCGATGTGGCAGGCGGCTTCACCGGCTGTTTGCTCGGCCTTTACGCCACAACAGCCAACGATGCTGTACCGGAATAGTGTTTTGTCAACGGCTC
>JAAZGQ010000281.1 GCA_012511135.1 Bacteroidales bacterium
GAAGACATAGGTCTGGCCAATCCCAACGCTCTGTTGCTGGCTAATGCCTGTTTTGATGCCATCCATAAAATTGGTTGGCCCGAAAGCCGGATAATCCTTGCCGAAACCGCTGTTTACCTGGCCTCCAGCCCCAAAAGCAATTCAGCCTATCTGTCCATCGAAAAAGCTTCGGCTCTGGTGAGGAAAACAGGCAATCTCAGCGTCCCTCTGCATCTGAGAAACGCTCCCACTCAGCTTATGCAGGATCTGGATTACGGCAAAAACTACAAATATGCCCACGATTACCAAAACAATTTTACGGAACAAGACTATCTGCCCCCCGAAATCAAGGCCAAAAGCCTCTGGGAACCCCAGCAGAATGCCGCGGAAAACAAGCTGAAAGAATTTCTGAAAGGGCTTTGGAAAAAGAGGTTTCAATAAAAGCCCGCAAAACACCCCGAACAAAATTGCAACAAAGGCCGCAGAACTCTGAATAAGAGATTTAGTTAGAGACCCGGAGCAGAAGAGACGGAGCGATACTCCTTGGGTGTACTGCCTGTTCTGTGCCTGAAAAAAGTAGAAAACTGCCCCGTACTCTCAAAATTTAGCTCATAGGCAATTTCAGTGATGAATTTTTCACTGTTCATCAACATATCTTTGGCATATTGCAAACGCAGGTTCATTTGAAATTGAGCAGGCGAAATGCCGGTGTATTTTTTAAAAGCTTTTCTAAACCAGGAATAACTAACACCCAACTGAGTGGCAATTTCTTCAGGTGCCTGAGGCGAAGACACACGTTCGCGCATCATTATCCTGGCCTGGTTGATTTTGTCTACTACCGACTTATTGCTTAAAACAATATTTCTGGATTTGAAGTACAACAAGCCCAACATATACCTGACAATGCCGGAGATAATTTGTTGATAAGCCTGGTTTTCTTGTTCAGCGTAGCGAATGATTTGCTGGTACAAAGACACGAATTCATCGTTGATGCCCAATTTGAAAACCGGCTCTTCCTTTTTGAAAAAGCCTTGCTGCACTATAGAGCGAGCGTGTTCCCCGTTGAACCCCACCCAAAATTCATCCCAGCCGGTTTCTTTGTTGAAACAATAACTATGCCATTCCTGAGGAAAAAGCAAAATCATGTTGCCTGCTTCAATATTGGTTTTGGCAAGAGAAGCCGACTGAAAAAAACCACTGCCCTTTACCACAAACAAAAGTTGAAATTCATCCAATACACGTCCTTGTTTTGTATTGAAGGCATAGGCACTAAGGTGTTTGTTCAAATATGGATTAATGCTGGAGTGGGGCTTTATGCTTTGAAATCCGCAGGTGCTGACATAGAGTCCCCACTTGTGATCCATCTCATTCACCGTCAGGTAATTGATATGATTTTCTTCGCTTATTGCCATGGTTTAATATTCTGGTTAAGCACCTTAATGTCAATTTTATAAGAATTTATGTCATTATTCGCAAATATAAAAGCGCTCAGGTGCTTATTTTTGTTCATTTAATTAATATTCTTTATCACTTGAAATGATCGAGCAAATATACATTTTTAAGATTGAATTTCAAGCTTTAAACCAAAAATTCAGGTTTTTGCTTTTGTTCGTTGTTCTTTTGTGCTTCATTCCTGGGAGCAAGGCAGAGAATCCTTTTTTCAAAGCAGCAGACCTGAGCCAAAGCTGGATTTATTATTATCCAGAACACTGGCCCGAAGAGCAATGGGAAAGAGATATCAAAAACATTGCTGAACTGGGTTTTGAAGGAGTCCACATGGGCGAATTTGCCTGGGCTCAACTCGAACCCGAAGAGGGCCGGTATCGTTTTGAATGGCTGGACCATGCCATCGGACTGGCAGACAAATATCAACTCAAGGTAATTTTGTGTACCTCTACAGCCACTCCTCCGGTTTGGCTGAGCAGAAAGTACCCCGAAATCCTGATCAAACACGAAAACGGTAATTATTCCGATCACGGAGCCCGGCAGCACGCTTCTTTTGCCAGTCCAAAATACCGCGGACTGGCCCTTAAAAC
>JAAZGQ010000029.1 GCA_012511135.1 Bacteroidales bacterium
CTGCAAACCCATATCAAGCCAGGATTTACATTGCCCGTAGACATTGCTTTTCCATTCCTTATGTTCTTCGAGTATCCATTTCTTTAGAAAATCTTCGTATTGGTCCAGAGGCAGATACCAGTGTTTGGTCGCTTGCATAACCGGTTTGCTTCCGCTGATGGCAGAACGGGGCTGTATCAGTTCGTTGGGACTAAGAGAATTTCCGCAGGATTCGCATTGGTCACCATAGGCATTTTCGTTGCCGCAATGCGGGCAGGTGCCGGTAATGTAGCGGTCTGCCAGAAACTGGCCGGCTTCCAGGTCGTAGTATTGTTCAGTGGTTTTTTCGATGAATTTATCCTGGCGGTTGAGCTTGTCGAAAAAAGCAGAAGCTGTTTTGTGATGTATGGCCGAAGTGGTGCGCGAATAAATATCGAAGGTAATACCAAAATCTTCGAAGGATTTCTTGATAATGTGATGGTAGCGGTCTACAATATCCTGAGGACTGAGCCCTTCTTTTTTGGCTTTGAGAGTAATGGGAACACCGTGTTCGTCGGAACCTCCGATAAACAATACTTCTTGTCCTTTGAGTCTGAGGTAGCGAACATAAATGTCTGCCGGAACGTAAACGCCGGCCAGATGTCCGATGTGAACCGGCCCGTTGGCATAGGGCAGAGCTGTAGTGACGGTAGTCCGTTTGAATTGCTGGGTCATATGTACTAATGCTTATGGTCTTGTGAGCCGCAAAAGTACAAATTTATCGGGGAATTATCAGGGCTTTTTGCCAGTCTGTTTTTTCTCTTTGTTTGCGGCTCTTTTTCGGCGCCTGCGATTGCGGGCATCGAGTTCCTCGATGTATTTGCGGGTGGTCAGTTCATTGAGGTAGGACATAATATGTCGTTCTCTTTTTTCTTCGAAGATTTCATCTATGTCCACCAGGATGCCAGTTTCTTCGACATCGTTGAATTCAGAATTAATTATGGTCCCCAGAATTCGGATGGATGGCGATAATTTAATGTAAGAACTGACCAGGGGAGGTATTCTGCTACTGAGCTCTTGTACCCGCTTGTTGAGTATTTTGTAATTGTCTCTGAAGCTGCCGCCGTCAAAGATTAAATTCATTTTACCGCAATCCATGTTGGTATCAAAACTGGTTTTGGGGTAAACCAGACGTTCGGGGTCGGGAAACTGTCTGTGCAGAAAATAGAGAATCAGGTTGCGACTGTCTTCTCCCAAATCTTTGTACATGGTAACCTTACCAAAAAAATATTTAGTTCCCGGATAGTTAATACTGAGTGCCCCCAGGCCGTCCCATAGATTGTCGAGAATAAAAAGAGCTTTGGCACCAGCCACCGAAGACTGATAGCCTACTGTAACAAAAGAACGTCCCAATTCAATGGTTTGGGGTAAATATTTTTTAATGAACAGTTCCGAAAAATGGAAATAATGGGCAGAAGAAAGTATAGGTTGTCCCTGTTGATCAAATAACACATCTTTGCCCAGAATAAAGCGGTAACCTCCCATGATTTCCTGCTTTTCGGGATTCCAGACTATAAGTTGTTTATACCCTTTATCCATGGTATCGGCTTCGTCGATGTCCACCTCCAGGCCACTGCCTCCGCC
>JAAZGQ010000282.1 GCA_012511135.1 Bacteroidales bacterium
TCACCTCGGGGCAATGATCCATAATGTATTGCTCTATGGCCGAAGTGGTTTCGAGCGTTTGTTCCACCCGGGTGCCCGTCTGCAATTCAATAGAAGCGGTCAATCTGCTCTGGTCGGCCGCAGGCATAAATTCGGTGCCGATAAAGCGGAATAAGCCCAGCGAAAGTACAAAAATCACCATTGCTGCCACCAAAATGGCCACTTTGTGCCGGAGGGCTTTGCGTATGAGTCTTTCGTAAGCATCGTCCATGCGGTCCAGCATTTTGCCTATGGTTCGGTCGTACCAGCTGGGTTTCTCATCCATCTTGCGGCTTTTGAGCAGGCGGGACGAAAGCATGGGTGTAAGACTGATGGCCGCTGCCGTAGAGGTGCAGACTGTAATGGTGACAATCCAGCCCAGTTCTTTGAACATGATTCCTGTCATTCCGCCCAGCATAGTCAAAGGCAAAAACACAGCTACAATAACCAGTGTGGTCACTATGACCGAGACCCAGACTTCGTTGGTGGCATAAATGGCTGCTTCGCGCGGGCTGCTGCCCCGGCGGATATGTTTGGTGATGTTTTCCAGCACCACGATAGCATCGTCCACCACCATGCCGATGGCAATCGAGAGTGACGAAAGCGATATAATATTGAGCGAACTGCCGGTGGCAAACAGATAAATAGCCGCCACCACCAGCGATATAGGAATAGTCAGCGCAATAATAAGCGTAGCCCTGATCCTTCCCACAAAAAAGAGCACCACTATCACCACAAAAAACAAGGCGTACAACAGGGTTGACGACAAATTTCCGATGGCGTTGCTGATAAACTTCGAGGTATCAAAGACCAAATGGG
This sequence comes from Bacteroidales bacterium, assembly GCA_012511135.1. Lineage (GTDB taxonomy): Bacteria > Bacteroidota > Bacteroidia > Bacteroidales > UBA1402 > UBA1402. The sequence goes on from JAAZGQ010000282.1 coordinate 838, forward strand.
TCTTAACGTCGGTAGGCAGATTAGTTTCTAGCTGTTCCAGTTGCTTCTTGACCTTTTTACAGACCGCTACCGAATTGGCTCCCGATTGGCGGGTAATGGTCAGACGGGCTGCCTGTGCGCCGTCGGAGCGCTCTTCGAGGCTCAGGTCTTTGACTGTATCGTTCACCTGGGCAATATCGCGGATAAACACCGGCGCGTTGTCGGATATACCCACCACCAGGTTGCGGATTTCTTCGCTGACTTCAAATTGGCCTTCAATTCTGAGCTGATAGGTTTCCCTTCCCATCTTGACGTTTCCGGCGGGCAGGTTCATATTGTTAACGGCAATAGCGTTGGTCACCTGCTCCAGGCTCAAACCGGCTGCATCCATTTTTTTTGCGTCTACATTTACGTAAACATAGCGTTCGGGTGCTCCAGTAACGCTGATGGAACCGATGCCGTCGATGCGCTTGAGCGGATTCACCACCTGTTCTTCCAGGATTTTGTTGAGTCCGTTGTAGCTCTCTTCGGCTGTAACCGTGTACATCAAAATAGGCATCATGCTGGTGTTCAGCTTAAAGATGGAGGGACGACTGGTGCCGTCGGGCAAGAAGTCGAAGTAGATGTCGATGGCATCGCGTACATCGTTTACGGCTTCGTCCAGATTGGTGCCCCATTCAAATTCCATGCTGATAACCGACAAGTTATCCGAAGAGGTGGAGTAGATTTCCTTGATGCCCTGTACACTGTTGAAAGCATCTTCGAGCACTTCGGTCACGTTGGTTTCAATCTCAGAGGCGTTGGCCCCGGAGTAAGAAGTCATTACCGTCACATAGGGCGGTTCTATTTCGGGAAACTGGTCAATGGGCAAATTGTACAGAGCGTACAAGCCTCCCACGATGATGGCTGCAAAAACCATCAGAGTGGTGACCGGTTTATTAACGGCAGTTTTGTAAATACTCATCTTGCTTGAATTAATCGATCACATTCAATTTAACACCATCTCTGAGCCGGGCTTGCCCCAGCACAACCAATTGATCGCCTGCTTTGATGCGGTCAGATATCAGCTCCACTTCGTCGTCAAAACGGCGGCCCACCTGCACAGGCAGCCTTTGAGCCAGGCCATTGCTGTGCAGGAACACAAAGCGTTCGTTGGATCCCTGTAATTTGAGCACAGCCTGCGAGGGCACCAGAATAGCCTCGCTCAGTCCCAAATCCATATGAATACGCACAAACATTCCGGGCTTGAGCAATTCATTGGCGTTGGGAATTCTCATTTCAACGGCAAAAGAGCGGCTGGCCGGATTGACAGTAGGTGCAATTAAATTGACGTCGGCTTCAAATTGCCGGTCGGGATAAGTATCGGAAATTACTTCGGCCTTCATGCCTTTTTTGATTTGAGGATAATAGCTTTCGGGCACGTTGATGTCGGCTTTGAGTTTATCTGTTTCCATCAATGTCAGTATGGCCGAACCTCCCGGATAAAGTTCGCCGTTCTCGAAGTTGCGCATGGCAATAATGCCGTCAAAGGGAGCTTTGATTTGGGTATTTTCTTCCAGATAAGCCAGGTTGGTTTTTTGCACGTTCAGGTTGGCCAGCGACTGGTCGTAGACCTGTTGCGAGATGGCTCCGCTCTCTTTGAGAGCTTCGTAGCGCCTGTGGTCTTCTTCGATATTGGCAATCTGAATGCGAGCCTGAATCAGCGAAGTCTGATCCATTTGAATGAGCAATTGTCCTTTTTTGACACGGTCGCCCACTTCGACGTAGATTTTCTCGATACGGCCGGGCGAGACCGGCCCCAGGTTAACTTGTTCGTAAGCCCTGGTGTTGGCAGAGAATTCCAGGCTGTTTCCCACCATACGCGAACTCAGTGTCATTACTTTGACGTTTTCGATTTTATCCTGAGTGTCAGCCTGTGTTTCCTGCGATTTGGAAGTTCCGGAGCAGGCATACAGCCCTGTCATGGTTATGAGCAGGGCTGAGAGTACAAAAAGAGGATTTTTCATTGTTGCTGTTTTTATTGTTTTGTTTCCTGTTGTTGTTGTTGTTGTTGTTGTTGTAGTTGTTCTTCTTCTTCTTCTTCTTCTTCTTCTTCTTCTTGTTCAGTTAAGCGATTACAAAATTCCCAGCAGTTTTTCCAAAGCATCGCGGGCATTGAGCAGACTCATGGCCGACTGAATAAAATTGCTTTGCGCGGTTAGCAGGTTATTGCTGGCGTTGGTTACTTCGAGGCTGGACGACAAGCCCTGTTCAAATTTTTTGGTCACGTTGTCGAACATGCGTTTCGAAACCACGATGTTGCGTTCCTGAATTTCGTAAGATTCCAGTGCAGACTTCAGATTGAAACGCAATTGTTTGTCCTGAATAAGCAGCTGGTTTTGCATCAGCTCCAAATCTTCCTGTGCCGATTCGTAGGCCAGTTGAGCCTTTTTGAGTCCGGCAGTGGTTTTGCCGCTGGTAAACAAAGGCATGCTGGCCGTGAGCACCAGGGCATTTTTGGTAGTCGGGTCAAAGCCCGTTTTCAACAAGATTTCGTTGCGCTGATACACGGCCGAAATGGTCGGTAAATAACCGGCAATGGCAGACTGCACTTGTTTTTTGTTCATTTCCAGGCTGAGCTGTCCGCTCATCAGGTCCACATTTTCGGCCGGATCAAAACCCGAGGCCAGCAAGGCAAACATAGCCTGTTTGTCGGTTACGTCCTGCAGGCCGTCACTCAAGTCAATTTGGTCGTCGGCGTTCAGCCCCAGGAGCAGTCGCAGGGAATTGTAAGCCAATTCTATAGTCCTTTCGGTTTCTTTCAGGCTGTTTTCCAGATTGGCCAGCGCTATTTCAATTTCGTCGGCTTCGGTTTGTTCGCCTATGCCCACCTCTACCTTGGCCCGGGTTGCCTGAGCCAGACTGCGCATGTTTTCCACATTCTTTTGGAGCAAAAGCTTGTTGTTTTCCGACATCAGGATGGAATAATAGCTGGACTTGACATTCTGTTTCACTGCCAGTTCCGATTGATTGCTTCCCAGTTCCGACATCTGCCGGCTGAGTTCACTCAATTGCATGCCCAGAATGGCGTTGGCGTTAAATATTAATTGTGAAGCCTGCAAAGTCAGTGTGCTGGACGGGTCCATGGGGATAGTTTGTCCGAAAAGATCCAGAGAAGCACCCAGGTAGTTATTGTAATTCACATTCACATTGAGCTGGGGCAGGTAACTGGCAATGGCCTCCCATTTGGCTGCTTCGGCCTGACGCACTGCCAGGTTGGCTTTGATCATGGCCGTGTTGTGCTCCAGGGCGTGGGCGGCTGCTTCTTCGAGCGAAAAACGCCAGTGTTGGGGTGCGTCTTGGGCCGGAGCTTCAAACTGCAGGCTGCCAAAGCTTAAAAAAACCGACA
>JAAZGQ010000283.1 GCA_012511135.1 Bacteroidales bacterium
CAAAGCCCTGGCCAGGGCTTTGCGCAGAGCTACAGTAAAAGCTTCGTTGGCTTCGGGGCTTTCCATGCCCGTAACCGTAAAATAAAACTCATCGGTAAAGCCCCTTCTGTTGTAAATGGTTTGAGCCGTGGTGTGGGGAATGTAGCAATAGCCGTTTTCGTCGTTCGAAGTTTTAGTTTCCACGCCAACAACCATGAAGGCTATGTCTCCTATTTGGATGTATTTTCCAAGAGGATTTTCTCCCCGGAATAGATTGTCTGCCACTCTTTGGTTGATTACAACCACCTTACGTTGCTCCAACAAGTCCATAGTGTTGACAAAACGGCCATTACCGGCTTCTATGCTGAGCATTCTGATCTCTTTGTAATCGGGCATCACTCCGTTAACACTGTAATTGCCGTATTCTTTGCCATAGCTGACGGTATTGCCGTAAAGGGAAATAATTCCCGAAGCTTTGTCGATTTGAGGGAAATGACTTTTAAGCATATCCATGTCCTGATCCCTGAAACGTAAGCGCCGGTAGGCCTTGAATCCTTTGTAGGGCATATTGGTGCGTCTGGGCCAGACGTTGACCATATTTACGGAATTGTCGCTAAAGTTGGAACTAACACCATTTTGCAAGCCTTTGCCTGAGCCTAGCAACACAATGAGCATAAAAATGCCCCAAGCCACCGAGAAACCTGTCAGAAAAGTTCTCAGCTTGCTCTGTCGCATAGTGCTGAAAATTTCAGTTATGGTATCAAACTCAAAAAACTTCATAAATGAGGTTATTTACTGCAAGTTGCCAGATTGGGTACATTAATGGTGTCAGATTCAATAAAACCATCTTTGAGATGAATGATGCGTTTAGTTTTTTCGGCCACGGACTTTTCGTGAGTTACTATTATCATAGTGATACCTTCGGCATTGACTTCGGAAAGCAATTGTATTACTTCGTCGGTGGTGTGGCTGTCCAGGGCGCCGGTGGGTTCATCGGCCAAAATAATGCGTGGTTGAGAGATCAAAGCCCTGGCGATGGAAATCCTTTGTTTTTGTCCACCTGACAGTTCATTGGGGTAGTGATGCCACCATTCTTTCAAGCCGACTTTTTCGAGGTAATCCAAAGCCAGCTGATTGCGTTTCTTGCGGGCAACACCTTTGTAAAACAAGGGCAAAGCCACATTTTCCATGGCATTTTTGAACGAGATCAAATTGAACGACTGAAAGACAAAACCTATCATTTTGTTGCGATAGACTGCTGCCTTTTTTTCGCTCAGGCCGGCTATTAATTTATCGTCCAGCATATACCTGCCCGTATCGTAATCGTCCAGTATGCCCAACACATTCAATAAGGTTGATTTGCCTGAACCTGAGGCTCCCATGATGGATACATATTCTCCCTGTTCAATACTAAGGTCAATATCTTTCAAGACATGCAGGGGTTGTACCCCGGGGTAAGTTTTGTTGAGTTTTTCTAAGTGGATCATGCCATCTATTGACTAAAATGCAAAATTGGGGCAAAGATATATTTAGTTTATAGTACTATGCAATACATAGTATTCAGTTTTATATATTAATTGCAATTGTTGTGTTATGTAAACAATTCAAGCTTTACTAAAAGCTTTTAGCTTGAGATATAAAACAAAACGGCAGTTGTCTGATATAGGACAACTGCCGTAGATGTAATCGCGTAAGGATTATTATTAGAAGATATAGCGGATAGCTCCGGCATAGCCGTTGTAGTAACCGAAATTGCCGAACATCCACATGGGACGGTAGTCAACAGAAAGTTGAATGGGAATGTCGGTGAATGAGTATTCAATACCGATTTGTCCGCCTATACCGGCCGAAAGTCCGGGAAATGAACTATTGCTGCTTAATCCAAGGTAAAGGTCGGCTCCAGGGCCTGCATACCATTTAAAACCTTCGGGCAGTCCAATTGATTCCAGGCTCCATACCCATTGATAAATGGCAGCCAGGTTCAGGCCGTTGAAGGCACCTAAACCAAGGTCGGCTTCCAGACGGTTGGCATCGCCAATGGGTTGTTGATAGGTGATTTCAAATCCGTAACCACCACGAATACCAATGGCTTTGCTTTGTGCAAAAGTAGCTGTAAAGCCCATGAGGCAAACGGCTAATACTAAAATAATTTTTTTCATAATCTAATAAATTGAGTGATACTTAAAATGATAAAACTCTGTTTCCTCTATAATAG
>JAAZGQ010000284.1 GCA_012511135.1 Bacteroidales bacterium
AGCAGAGAGGCTCTGATTTGACCGTTTCCTCCAAAATAACGCCTTGGATTCAAATCCCGGTCAAGCAGTATCAACCCGCGATTGGAGGTGATCCCAATCTGCTTGTTTATGACGGTAATTTCTCGCAGAGTCAGTGCCGTGTTGAGGTTGACGTTGTTGTAATCAATCTCTGGCTTATGTTGCTTCATAAAAGAATCTATATCGGCATAGCTTAATTTCTTAACAATACTTCCCTCTTTGTATTTGATAATTTCTTTATCACTGAGAATATAGATATTTTCGTCGACAATCTTTAAATCTTGAATGTCTGTGTTTGCTAAAAGAGAATGTTCGTTTACGATACTATTAAAATCAATAATATACAGACCTTTATCCAGTGAGGCAAGGTAAAGTTTGTTGCTGACGGTATGGTAGTTCAGGTCCCAGATTCGGTTACTTTCGATCTTGAATTCTTCGTTGACCTTTTGCATGAGGCTGGCATTTTTTCTGTACAGCCCTCCTGTTATGTCGTTAACTCCCCAACAGGCAGCATATAACTCTCCTCCGGGACTTTGTTCGAGTTTCCATCCCAGAGAATTCATTTCGAAACTGTCTGTTATGATATGGTTGGTGAAGAAATGCTCAAGAGAAATACTGACCAGATTATAGGGTAGTTCCTGATTGTTTTTGCCTCTGCAAATAAAGAGGCTGTCGTCGTACGGGTGAATATAAAAGAGAGCCTGGCCTTCCAGTTGGTCGTACTTAACTTTTTTGTAATGGCGATTCCGGGTATCAATTACAAAGATGCCGTGCTGAGTCGTGTTGAAATACAATTTGTTTTTAATTTCAAAAAAGCTCATCACCTGTAAGTCGGACAGCCGATCAATATTCCGGTAAGGAACAATTTGCCGGGTATTATAATCAATAACAAACAAGCCCTTGTCTGTACCCGCAAAAACCTGTTCGTCTTTGAAGGCCAATCTCCGCAGTGGTCTGTCGTCTTGTGCTTTGGGCAGCTCAATACTGCTGAAATATCCGTTTTTCAAGAGATACAAATCTCCTTTGAAAGTGCCGATCCACAAGCAGGAATCGGGCGTTTCCATGATTTCCCAAATTTGATTGTTTGCCCATTCTCTGGGGTAGATGAAGTTTTGTATGCCGTTAGAAGTGATGAGACTGAGGCCGTTTTCGGTGCCCAGCCAGACTCTGTCGCTGCTGTCAATAAATACTTTGCGTACTGCATTTCCTGCAATACCGTTGATGGCATTGTAATTTACTGTATGGTGCGCCCTTATCGTGTTCAGACTCAGGCTCAGGCAAAACAGCAGTAACAGTATACTATTTAAACCTCGACTGAAATTCATCCCGTTTTCTTATAGACAATGGAATCCGGACATTGTTTTTCATTACAATCAGGTATTCGTTGTTTTTGATCAGTTCGGAAACATAGGCCAGATTGAGCACATAAGTTTTGTGACAACGAAAAAACTGATGGGCTGACGTGAGTTCTTCAAATTCTTTCAACGATTTTGTGACTGTAGTCACCTTACCATCAATGGTATGTATTTCTGTGTAAGAGCCTGCGGCATTGGCATAGACTATGGAGTACAATTCCAGAAATTTAACACCGTAATGAGTATTAAACGAGAGTTTTGGCAGATTCTCAGAATAATTTTGAGCAATATTGATCTGATTATTACTCAGTTTCTTTTTGTCTAGTTTTTTCAACAAGGACATCAAATCTATTTTATCAATAGGTTTCAGTAAGTAATCAAAGGCCCCTTTTTTAATGGCCGTCAAGGCGTATTCTTTGTGAGCCGTCGTAATAATTACATCCAGGTGTTTATGCTCGCCTAAATATTTATAAATATCAAAACCGCTTTCGTCCGGCATTTCAATATCCAGAAAAACCAGGTCAGGGTTGTAGGTTTTGATCATTTTCACCGCCTCTTTTACGTTAGAGGCCATTTCGATTACATGAATCTGAGTGGCAAAGTGTTGCCCGATCAGATTAAACAAAAATTTGCGTGCGTTTAGTTCATCGTCGATAATGATGGCTGTGTACATGGCAGGGTTTTATGAGTTGTCAAGTCAAAGTGTTTACAAAAATAAGTTTTATTCGTGGTTTTTTTAAATAATTATACCAATGCTCGATTAATTTAGATAAACGAATGAAATATGGACATTATCGTTAATTTTAGAAACAAAGACACAAACTGAAGTTTTTTGTATAT
>JAAZGQ010000285.1 GCA_012511135.1 Bacteroidales bacterium
CTGTCAGCTGGACCGATGGATTCTGGGGGGAACGCTTTGAGGTGTGCCGCGACACCATGGTGATCAATATGTGGCATGTAATGAGCGATCCTGAAGTGTCGCACGCTTTCAGGAATCTGGAAATTGCTGCCGGCGAAGCCGAGGGCAGGCATTCGGGCCCTCCCTTTAACGACGGGGATTTCTTTAAATGGTTCGAAAGTGCCGCTGCTGTGTATGCCGTAACCAAGGATCCAAAACTGGATGCTTTGATGGACAGAATTATCGCCACCATTGCCAAAGCCCAACGCGATGACGGCTATATGCACACCCAGGTGATTATTCCTGAACGGAGAAGGCAAAAAGAACAAGCCAGACAACAGGGTCCGGTAGGAACTGCTGTAGGGACGGCCAAGGGTGGAGCTTTCAACAACAGGTTGAATTTTGAAACCTACAATCACGGCCACCTCATGACAGCCGCCTGTGTGCATTACAGGGCTACGGGCAAACGTAATATGCTGGATCTGGCTATTAAAGCCGCCGATTTTTTAGATCATTTTTACGAAACAGCCACAGCCGAACTGGCCCGTAATGCCATTTGCCCCTCCCATTACATGGGTATAGTAGAAATGTATCGTACTACCGGCGATCCCAAATACCTGGAGTTGTCCAAAAACCTCATAAACATCAGGGGTATGGTCGAAAATGGAACTGACGACAATCAGGACAGAGTTCCCTTCCGTCAGCAAAAAGTGGCGATGGGACATGCCGTCAGGGCTAATTATTTGTATGCCGGAGTAGCGGATGTGTACGCTGAAACCGGAGAGGCATTGCTCTTGGAAAACCTGGAGTCAATCTGGTCAGACATCGTTCATCGCAAAATGTACATTACCGGCGGTTGTGGAGCTTTGTACGACGGTACTTCACCCGATGGGACCAATTATACGCCAGACTCCATACAAAAGGTTCATCAGGCTTACGGAAGGGCTTATCAATTGCCAAATTCCACGGCTCACAACGAAACCTGTGCCAACATTGGCAACATGCTCTTTAACTGGAGAATGTTGCAACTCAACGGTGATGCCAAATATGCCGATGTTCTGGAACGGACATTGTACAATTCTGTACTTTCCGGTATCAGTCTGGGCGGAACCAAGTATTTTTATACCAATCCTCTGCGTTTGTCAAAAGATTTTCCTTATGTGTTGCGCTGGCCCAAGGAACGTACAGAATACATCAGCTGTTTTTGTTGCCCGCCCAATACGGTGCGTACTATTTGTGAGGCTCAGAATTATGCCTACAGTCTTTCGGAAGAAGGTGTCTGGTTGAATCTATACGGTTCCAGCAATTTAGCTACTAAATTAGCGGATGGTTCTGCTATTGAACTGGCTCAACATTCAGATTACCCATGGAAGGGCAAAGTGAATCTGGAGTTTAGCAAACTTCCCCGTAAGGCTGAATTCAGCTTGTTTTTTAGAATTCCCGAATGGTGTGATCAATACGAACTCAGCATTAACGGCAGTCCGGTTGATTTGCAGTTAGAAAAAGGCTATGCACGAGTTCAACGGAACTGGAAAAAATCGGACAAAATTGAATTTAATATGGAAATGCAGGCAAAACTGATCGAATCCAATCCCTTGCTCGAAGAAACCCGCAATCAGGTTGCCGTAACATGGGGACCCTTGGTTTATTGCCTGGAATCTGCTGATCTCGGAAAGTATGAGATCGATAATATTAGCATTCCATCGGATATTGCATTTGAACCCGAAATGATGGAAATAGACGGCAGCCGCCTGATGAGCCTGAAGGGACAAGCCTGGTATGTGGAACAGCAAAACTGGGAAA
>JAAZGQ010000286.1 GCA_012511135.1 Bacteroidales bacterium
AAGAACACTTTCCTTCAGCGCGCTTCCTTCTTTATTACCTTGCAAAATCTTTATGTATGGACTTGCTACACCGGCATGTATCCCGAAGTCAATATCAGTAATCCGCTGTCTGCCGGTTACGACTATGCCAGTACGCCCCGGCCCAAGGATTATATGATTGGCGTTACACTAACCTTTTGATGCGAACAAGTTTATGAAAAATACAAACAGAATAATAGGTTTATTGTTGCCTCTGCTGCTGATCGGCTCCATTTCGTGCAGTGATTGGTTGAATCTGCTGCCCGAGGACAGTGTGCCCAAGCAGGCCTACTGGAAAAGCAAGGAAGATGTGGCTTCGGCCATGAAGGGCATTTACAGCTCTATGTTGTCCTCCGATCTGAGTTCAAAAATCTGGCTTTGGGGAGAAATCAGGGCTGATATGATCACGAATGGCCGTTCTGTAAATGCAGCTTTGAATTTAGTCAGGCAGGGAGAAATCTCGGCAGATAACAGCCTGTGTAACTGGGCTTCGTTTTACACGACCATCAACAATTGTAATTTGCTGCTCAAATTTGCTCCGGAAGCTTACGAACAGGATGAATCCTTTACCAAACAGGAACTGGAGGCTTATATGGCTCAGGCTGTTGCCGTCCGCAGCCTGATGTATTTTTACCTGGTTCGTACTTTTGGCGATTTGCCGCTTAGCCTGGATGCCTATGTAGATGATTCACAATATCTGCCTTTGGCTAAATCTCCTAAGACTGAGATACTCGACACTTTGGTAACAGATCTGGAAAAGCTCCGGGCCGACAACACGATCCCGTATCGCTACGGAAGTGCTGAAGAGAACAAGGGCCAAATGACCCGCTACGCTGTCGATGCCCTGCTGGCCGACATTTATCTTTGGAAAGAAGACTATGCTTCTTGTGTGAATGTTTGCGATGAAATACTGAACAGCGGACAATATGCCCTGATACCCGTACCTAAGGAAGAAGCCGTTACCGATCAGGGAGATACCGTCTTACATCCTTCGCCCGCCGGTATTTACGATTTGTTTCAAAGCCTTTACATTGATGGCAACAGCGTGGAAAGTATTTTCGAATTGCCTTTCAACCGGGATGTAACCAATCCTTTTTACAATTATCTGGTTCATTCCAATCGAACACTGATGCCCAATGCCCAATATATAAGCACTGATATTTTTATTCCTACAGCCAAAGGCGATCCCGAATATTTTGATATTCGTGCTTCCATCAATTCCAAAGGGGGCTATGTCTGGAAGATGGCCGGTGTCAATTACGACGGTAATGAGGTGCACACGGTAGAAAATATGACCAACAATCTGATTATTTATCGTCTGGCCCAGGTTTACCTGATGAAAGCCGAAGCGTTGACCCAGCTGGCCGGAGAGGATCAGGCCAAACTGGAAGAAGCTTATGAATTACTCCGTTTGTTGCGCGATCGCTCCTGCGCAGTTGAAACTACTGAGCTTGAAAGAGATGGTTCGGGAAGTATTGATAAGGATTTGCTGGAGCTTTTTGTCATGGAAGAATCGGCCAGGGAGTTGATGTTCGAGGGCAAACGCTGGTTTGATGTGCTGAGAAATGCCCAAAGAAACAATTATGCCAAATTAAATTACCTGATGTCCATAGTGCCCAACAGCACTACGCCCGACAAAGTGTATAGCCTGCAGGTGAAGTACAAGAACTTTAATAGTCATTATTTGCCCTTGCCTCAAGGAGATATTGAATCAAATCCTTTGTTGGTGCAGAATCCCTTTTACGATATAAACACAAATAAGCCGTAAATATGAAAACAGTTCATTTATTCAATATAAAAGCCGTACTGAGGGCTATCCTGATTTGCCTGATTATGCTGCCTGCTTTGTTCAGCTCCTGTAAGACCAACCTGGACAAAGGTCTGTATCAGACCTCTGCCGAACTGATGATAGATGAATACCTGGAAAGCAAGGAGGACTTATCCCTGTTTCTCAATGTGGTGGATATCGCAGATCTCAGAGGGATGGTGCATGCCTATGGCACTTATACCTGCTTTGCGCCGACGAATCAGGCAGTCAGTGCTTATTTAGACGCGAACGGACTCGACCTGGCTACTCTGAGCCAGGCAGAGGCTGCCTATATGGTGAAATATCATTTCGTGAGCGACACTCTATCGACGGCCGATTTCGTCGAAAGCCGACTGAGTGCGGCCAATATGAACAATCAGTTTCTGACGACCAAAACAGTAATGGACGATGAGGGCAATATCCAGATTATTGTCAATCGCAAGGCTAAAATACTTGAATCCAATATCAGGCTGGGAAACGGATTGGTGCATGTGGTGGATCATTTTTTGTCGCTGCCCGAATATTCGGTGGAAGAAAGCCTGATGGCCATGCCTGATTCGGTATTTTCCACCATGAAATCTTTTGTAAGTACGCTCAAAACAGATTATAACATCA
>JAAZGQ010000287.1 GCA_012511135.1 Bacteroidales bacterium
CAACAGCAGCGACTTTGGCCTTTACGCAGAGTTTTCCGCTTTGCTCGTTCCATATTTCCTGAAAAAAGAGCCAGCGTACCCCTTCCTTTTTCATGTTTAAGTTTACAACAAAGCTGTCCCCGCTGGTCAAGGGCGTTTTATAATCAATCTCCACTCTGGTGACAACAAGATCGATCCCCCGGTAATGATAATCAGCAAAACTCAGGCCTATACTGCGCAGGAATTCATGCCTGGCGTGTTCCAGATAGTGCTGATAATTAGCATTGTTCACAATGCCTTGCAAATCGCATTCATAATCCCTTACTTTGAGGCGAATTTCGTAAAGAGCGGTTTCTGTTGTCATATTTGTTAAATTATTTTAATTATAGTACTATGTATTGCATAGTACTATATAAAAACTTAGTTTTGCGCACAAATTTACTTATTTTAATTTACATTACTCTATGGAAAGAAAATTGACACGCTCACGCACAGACCGCATGTTAGGCGGCGTACTCGGTGGATTGGCAGCATACCTGAATATTGATTCTGTTTTGGTCAGAGTACTCTATTGTGCCTTAAGTTTATTTACGGCCGGCTTTCCGGGACTCTTGCTCTATATCCTCATGCTGATACTGGTACCTGAAGACCGGAGCGAACAATAAATTTGAGATTTATCTAAGGACGGTTTTATCTTAAGGCTGATTCAAACACGAGGAAGTGAATTACTTCGCTTTGTCCGGTTTGAATTGAACTATTTTGAATAAAGTGTCCGAAGGCCTGATCTTAGTGGTCAAAGGGATGGATATCCGCTGGCCTTTTATCGCTTTTTCCACCGGCCGGTTGTCAACCCGTATTTCCTCTACCCGGCTTTCGATGACTCCGGTTGTAGGACCGGTAATCAGGATTTCGTCTCCTGTGTTCAGTTCGCCGCTTTCTATTTGAAATTCCGCCACGCCCGATTTGGAAAAATAATTGATGCCCCGGCCTGTACGAATTTTGCGGGTCGTTGCCGAAGAGCCGTAGCGATGCGACCACTCGCCCAGCCTTTGTCCCAAATAATAACCATCCCAGAATCCCCGGTTAAACACTCTGGCCAGGCGCTGATCCCAGCTCTTGATTTTATCTTCGGTAAAAGTCTGATCCTGACAGGCCGCCAGAGCTTCACGATAGCAGGACACCACCGTGTGCACGTATTCCGGCCCCCGGGCCCTGCCCTCTATTTTGAAAACCTCCACGCCGGCATCCAGCATCTTATTGAGGAAATGAATCGTCTTTAAATCCGCGGGCGACATAATATATTGATTGTCCACCGTCAACTCTATGTCACTGCCCGTTTCGATGTCTTGCACCTTGTAAGCCCGGCGGCAAATTTGCATACAGGCTCCCCGGTTGGCCGAAGCATTCATTTCGTGCAGACTCAAATAGCATTTTCCCGAAACAGCCATACACAAAGCCCCGTGACAAAACATTTCTATAAGCACAGGCTGACCTCCCGGGCCGCAAATGTTTTCCTTTTCTATTTGTTGATGTATGGCTTTGACCTGATCCAGGTTCAATTCCCTGGCCAGCACCACCACGTCGGCAAATTGGGCGTAAAATCTCAACGCTTCGATGTTGGAAATATTCAACTGAGTGGATAAATGCACTTCAACTCCCTTAAGGTTTGCGTATTGCATGACTGCCACGTCCGAAGCTATGATGGCGTCGACCCCGACCTGAGCGGCAGCGTCGACCAGCGATCTCATCAAACTAAGATCCTGATCATACAACACTATATTGATCGTGAGATAGGACTTCATGCCCTTTTCTTTGCAAAAGGCAACAATCTTTTCCAGATCGTCCAGTCTGAAATTTTGCGAGGAATTTGAACGCATATTCAAAGCCTCCACACCGAAATAAACCGAGTCGGCTCCGGCCCGGGCAGCTGCGGTCAGCGACTCGTACGAGCCCACAGGGGCCATTAATTCAGGCTTCATAGCTCAATACTATCTAATAGTTGGAACAATTCGGAGAGATGCTCAGCCCTTAGCATAGCTATCCGGGTTTCCCTAAAATTTGGAATGCCTTTAAACAAAGGCGTAGCTGCCAAATGCCGTCGAATATGCAAAATACCTCTGCGTTCGTCAAGCATATTGACACTGTTCAAGATTTGTTGCTTCAGCACATCCAGTTTCCACTTGTTGTCCAATTCGGGCTCTGTACCGGTAGCCAGGTAATGCTTGATTTCTTTGAAGATCCAGGGACG
>JAAZGQ010000288.1 GCA_012511135.1 Bacteroidales bacterium
GAGGACTATCCCCAAATCTACCCAATGTATATTATTCATCTTTCGCAATTTTTTTGAATTGTTCTGTAATAGATTTTTCTTCATCGGCAGACAAAGAAGTCAGGGGAGGCATCATAGCTGTACCACACAAACCCCTTGCTTTCATCAACACTTTTAAGGCTGCCAGCGAACTGCCCAGATTTCGGTCTTTTTGATACAAAGCTGCTACCCGGTCAGTTTGGTGTTGATATTTCAACGCTGCGTCCGTATTACCTGCCAGTACAGCCCTATACAGTTTGTCATACAATTCCGGAACCACATTGCCTGTACTGGGTACAATGCCGTCAGCACCGAGAATCAAACTATTGGCTCCTTGTGCTCCCCAGCCGCAAAAAAACGAGAAATCAGAGCGATTTTTGTATTTCTGTATGCATTCTTTCAAACGTTCAGGATCTCTTTCGGAATCTTTCAAGCCTGCAATATTCGGATGCTGACTCAAGTCTGCCACCAAATCCAGAGGCAGGGACATTTGAGTTGTCGCCTTTATATTATACATAAATACCGGCACAGACACAGAATCCGCCAAAGTCAGATAATAAGAACGCATTTGATCAACCGAAAGGGGATAATAAGACGGAAGAGTAGAAACAAGGGCATCTACTCCCATGTCCGCATACATTTTAGCTCTGTTCAACAGCTCAGTCACTTTATTGCCGACCAGTCCGGCATAAACCTTCTGATTCCCGCTTTTTGCCCTGCATGCAGCGCGCATACAGCGCAAGCTTTCCTTCTCGGAAATGGAAGGGGATTCGCCTGTTGTCCCCAACACCAGTGGTGAAACGGAATAATTCGCAAAAAGCATCATGATACGTTTTACAGCAGCTGTATCTACTCTCTTGTCATTCTGCAACGGGCTTACCATAGGCACTACAATTCCCGAAAAAGTTTTTTTAAAGTGATTCATAGTATACACTCTTTCCATATATATTAATTTCTACAACACGATAGATCCTTAATATTATTTTTTTAAAGAAGATTCTGTAATAACCAGTTCAGGCTTAAGTTCGTATCTCTTAATTTCCTGAGGTTCATCCGATTCAAGCTGATCTATAAGTATTGTTACTGCCTTTCTGCCCATTTCTTCTACCGGTTGTTTTACATAACTAATGGCTGGAGAATAGAGATGAAACACATCTCCACCGTCAAATCCAAAAACAGCCACATCTTCGGGAATACGTATCTTCAATTGATTAAGAACATACAAACCCTGAATAGTAAGGGAGTTGGTAGAGAATATAAGGGCATCAGAATTTTTGTTTATCTGATTATCTTCAAAAACCTCTAACATCATTTCGTGATACTTATCCTGAGGCAATTCGAGCACATTGACGCTCTCACCCATACCGGCTTCCTGCATGGCTTCGCGATATCCTCTTATGCGCTCGGTCGTGTGAAAAAGCTCTGACTCATAGGACACAAAAGTGATTCTTTTAAATCCCTGTTTTAAAAGATGTTGAGTCACATCCCCACAGGCTTTGGCATTATCGAGCGACACCGACAAGGTGTTGATATTGGGGAAAAAACGGTCGACCAACACCATGGCGTACTTTTGAAGGTATAAATCCGAAATAAGATCTTCCGAATTTTCGCAAGGTACCACTATGATTCCGTCTACGCCCTGGTTAGCCAGAGTGTTCATCAGCGTACATAAATGTCCGGGTTGTTCGTCGGAACTGCCATAAATAACGGTATATCC
>JAAZGQ010000289.1 GCA_012511135.1 Bacteroidales bacterium
CTGTAAGCTGCTTCTTTCATGCCGGCCAGGGCATAGGCAGAAGCCAGTAACCATTTCCCCTGCTTGTTGAGGCAATCAGCTTTCATCAGGCGGTTCATGGCCGCAATCTCGGGTTCTCCAGCCCGGGCAAGAACAAACAAAGCATAGGCTTGTATCAATGCTTTGTGGTCCGGCTTATAATCGCGATATCTGCGAACCCCGCTGACAAGGTAATCAAGACCGGCTCTTTTTAAATTGGAGGGGATCAGATAGGCGGCTTTTTCGGCTTCCAGCATAAAATAGCTCAGATAGGCTGTCAGCCAAAGATCACCCCCGGACTGGCCGGGCCAGAAAGCAAAGCCTCCGTCCATACTTTGGTAGCGGGGAAGACGATCAACACAGTCTTTTATCTTCTGTTCGTATTCCCGGCCTTTTTCGCTGCTCAATTCCAGCAGTTTCGGAACGTAAACCAAAGGAAGAACAGACGACACGACCTGCTCGGCACACAGGTGGGGATACTGGTCCAGAAAACTCAGCTGATAATCCAGATTCAGAGGCAATACCGAAGATATTTCCATCCTTGCCGTATTGGTTCCCGCCACTCCCAGAGGCGACAATTTTTGTTGCCAGCTTTCCGCTTGGGACAGTAATTTATAAGTTTGTTCCAGACTGGGCGGATTATTGTGCAAGACATCCAGCTCTATTTCCTGTTGGGTTTTTTCCCTGCCCGATACTGCGCTAAGTTTTATTCTGCCCAGGCCGGCCTTCCCGGCTGTTTTAAGCTCAAAAAGCACATCCTGCTGACCGGGAGCCTCAAAATGGATCAGGGTGTCTGCTGAGCCCTGTAGCATCCCTTCTGTCTCAAAGCTTAATCTGACGCTTTTAATGCTTTCGTCCATAGCAAAGACCGTAAGAGGAAGTGCCGCCTTTTCGCCCAAAGCCAAAGTTCTGGGCAAGCTGGCATAAAGCATCAACGGCTCGCTGACCCTGATGCTTTTTTCTATACTGCCGTAACGGCCCTGGCCGGCAGCAATAAGCATAGCCCTTACAGAGCCGGCATAAGGTTTGAGCCGGATTTTGTGCTCGGCTTTTTTCCCGGCTTCCAGACGGAAAGGCCCCAGCACTTCGACTATTGGAATAAAACGATCGGCTTTTTTCCTGGAATAATCTATTTCCTGATCGGAACCACCTATGGCATACATACTTTCCAGCCTGCTGCCAAAGGAGCCCAGGACTTCGTTGTACATATCGTAGGTTTTGGTACCCAGAGCTTCTTTAGCGTAAAAATGGGCCCAGGGATCGGGGGTTTTGAAATTGGTCAGATCGAGCAAACCTTCGTCCACCAGGGCGATGGTATAATCCATGGCTTGCTTGTTGCTTTCGCTTACCCGGAGGGTGTATTCTTTTTCGGGACGCAGCTCCCCGGGAATTTCCAATATAGGATGTAAGCGGGTTTGCTCATCCTCTACTCCAAAGGAAGTAAGCCCGAAGAGCCTTATTGGCAAATCGTTGGCTGTTTGTGCATAGGCCTGAATCAGCATGACACTTACATAAACATTGGGTGTCATTTGAGGAGTAGTCACAAAGCTGTATTCGTTCATGGCCTCCAGATTATCCAGCCATTCCTGATGCAGGATGCCTTTGCCGTTCTCCAGGGTCACCAGGGCCCGGGCGTCTTTGCCGGCCGGAAAACTCAGGCTGGCTGTTTCGCCCACTTTATATTCGCTTCGCTCGGCTACCAGAGCCAAGACCTGAGCGTCGCCTTTTTGTATGCCGCTGCCCCAGGGCAGACCAAAATAGAGTTGTTGTCCGCAGGTATGCCCGTCGGGAGCTGTCACCAGTAATAAATAACTTCCGTAACGCTGCCTGTTGTTCTTTAATTCAAAGCTGCCTTTGCCCTTGCTGGTGCTTAATTTGCTTGTGAAAACCGGTTTGTGATAGGTTTGACCGGCATAGGAAGCCAGCAGGTTCTTGTTGCCCTGATACCACCAATGGTAATCAAGGTCGTAAAGCTTTACCTCAATATCACTGAGATCTGCCGGATTTCCCTTTTTATCGACACTTAATACTTCGATCCGGTGATTTTTATCGTTGTCCAGCTTCTTCCAGGATGGATAGGAATAATTGATTTTAAGGCCGACAAAATGCTCAGAGGCAGCATAGGGAATGATTCGCTGATTAATACTGAAGCCGCCGCCCTCGTAAACTTTGGTGCTGATTCTGGCCTGCATATAGCCTTCAAAATCCTTACCCGGGCCAAAGGACATATTTACAGAGGCTTCTCCTTTGTTGTCGAGCCGGCCGTCAAACAACATAAATTCTTTGCTGGATTGGCGGGGATAGGGCGTAGAAAAATCATACTCCTTGTATTGTTCAAATTTAGGCGTATTTGGATGCAGCACGGCACTTACCTGAGCTTTCATATTGCCTGCCGGTGTTCCGTGCAACCAGCCGGCTTTGAGTTTTGCTCTGCTAGTCTCTGACTTACTTAATAAATCTTCCTTTATCTCCAGTTCTATTTTCAGTCGGTTGGGTTTGATGCTTTCTATCTGTATGCCGCGCTGAAAAACATGACTACCTGCTTTAACAACCACTTTCCAGTTTCCGGTAGGATCCTCTGCGCTGCTGGCAAAATAAAAAGGATAAATACAGCGTTCATCGCGCCGGGAAAGCATTTTTTTTACAAACTGCCCGCGGGGATTGTAAATTTCCATAGTGATGGGATGACCCTCCGGCAATTGTTGTTCCCGGTCTTCGAGTATAAAATGCAGGTAAATGCTGTCACCCGGCCTCCACACATCGCGTTCGGCATAGAAGAATGCTTTGATGCCTTTTTCTACTTTGATGCCCTCTGTTTCAAAATTGGCCGTTGGTATGGCACTGCTGTTGTCCAGCTTTAAATAGGCGTATTGATTGCCTTTCCTGGCAAACAAGACAAAGGGAGCTCTTTCGGGAGTAAAGCGGCAAGTGCCCTGCGCATCGGTCTGAGCCTGGGCCAAAACTTGATTCTGATAATCGTAAACACTCAATTGTACTCCGGCTTCGGAAGCTGTAGTCATTAAATTGCTTACGTAAACCGACAGCTGCCCCTTAGCGTCCATTTTGGCAATCAAAGCCAGGTCGGAACAAAACACATTACGACTTACAAAACGATCTGTAGAGAAATAAGCCTGACTAGAGGGATTGTCGCGGTTGCGCCAATCGTAATAATAATTGTAGTATACATTTTCGTAGCTTTGCTGTGGATACAACAACTCTTCTTCTATCGGCACGTAATGATCCATTTCTTCCGGAGCCTGCTCGTCGTAAAGCGAATAGGCTTTTCTAAAACCCAACTCCACATTGTATATTGATCCGGGTTCTACATCAATAAAAGAAGCCAGATCCAGACTGAAAGCATTCCAGTTGGACAAATCTTCGGCTCCTTTGTCCTGTAGGGAAATTCTTTTGGTAACGATGGTTCTTCCTACTCTGTTGAGTTGCCATTTATAGGTTTCATCTATGTCGTTATTCTGGAAAAAAGACACGATGTTGTTGGGAAAAATCTGAATCACGCGCAAGTCAACCGCCTTGAGCCCTACAGCAGAAAAAGGCAGAATCAAGCCCTGGCTCTGAGGCATGATGACCCCTTTGCCCAACAGGCGCAAAGCAGGTTTAATACGTCCGAAATTAATTTTTTGGCTGTAATTTCTGGCAAGGATTTTTCCCTGTTTGTTTTCTACCGAGCGTGAAATATTCAGGCTGTATTCACCCGACAAAGTTTTGGAAGGATAAATTTTAAGGACATTATTATCAATGGTATATTTGATCTCTTCTTTGGCCAAGCTAACCAGCCCTCTTAAATCCTGCTGTTGGCTGAGCAGATCCGAAAAAACAATTTCGAGCACCTGATCGGGGCTTTCTTTTACCCTGACTGCGCTGAGCATAAATATTTCGGTACCCGGAATGGTAAAGAAATATTGATTAATTGAGGGTTTATAACTCTTGTCTACCGGTTTAATATTCAGAATCAGTTCGCTGTTTTCTTTTGCTCTTACAATATTTCTGATCCTCAGGCTATGGCTAAATGTTTCCGGACGATGATCCCAGTCCAGTGTAAATTGCTGATTGGGGTATTCAATACTCAGGCTTTGTTCAATTTCGCGGGAATCAAATCTATCCGAAGTGTTGACAAACACCTCCAGGTAATAATTACCCTCTTCGTCCAGGCGCAATTCATCGTAAGCAAGTTTTAATTGTTTTTTGCTGGTGAAAAAACTGAATTTCAATTCTTTATTTAATTTATCGGGCAGCTTTAGCAGGTTTTCCAAATTCAGACTTGCCTGATAAGTAGTATTCCAGTTTAACACTTTTTCCGGCACAAAAACCAAAGTATTAGTTGTTGTCCAGCTGCATTTTCCCTTTAGTTCGGGCTCAAAAACAAAAGGACATTTTTCTATGCTTTTTCCTATAAATTCTTTTTCAACCATCTCTTTGGTAAATACTACGACTATAGGATCTGCACGTCTTATTGCCCCTGAGCTGATGGCAGATATAAAATTGGAATAATCACTGAGGTCTTTTTTGTACTTCTTGTCTGTTTTATTCCCACAAGCCACAGCTCCCATGGCTAAAAGGAGAATAAAAACGATTCTGCTAAACTTTTTCATTTTTCTGTTTTTTTATTTCTCATGGAAAACTCACAACCGCAATAATCCTGTCTGTACAAACCGTATTGTTTGGATAATTCTATGGAGCGTTTATAGCCTTCTTTCTTTTTAAAATCAGCGTATAAATATCGAATTCCATATTTATTTTCATAGTCTGCTCCCAATTCATTTATCCACTTTGCGTTTTTCAAAGGACTGATACTTAATGTTGTGGTAAAATAATCCAACGATTTTTCTGCTGCTTTTTTGGCTGCTGCTTCCAGGCGCAAGGCATAACATTTTTTGCAACGGCCGCCTCCTTCTTTTTCGTTTTCCAGACCTTGAATTTTCTGGTAAAATTCAGAAGGATTATAATGTGCTTCTTCAATAAATATGGCATTATTTGCTTTAAATTCCTGGACGAATTTTATTAATTCTTTGAGTCGGGTAAAATATTCTTCTTGCGGATAAATATTGGGATTATAATAATACAGGGTGATTTCAAAATAATCAGATAAATATTCCAAAACATAGCTACTGCAGGGAGCACAACAAACATGCAGCAAAAGACTTGGTGTTTTATGCTTAGATTTAATTTCTTCCAGCGTCTTATTGAGAACAAGTTGATAATTAGTTGACTGCATAAACATTTCTTTACACACAAAGGTAATTGATTTTTACTAACTTTATCCTGAATTTCTTTTAGCCTGATTTTTATATGAACTATTTATTATTTCTCTTTTTTGGCTGCTGTTTTTACTTAAATGCTCAAATGCAATTACCCAACGGCGGATTTGAGCACTGGGAAGCTCCGGGTAAAACGCAGGAAGCTCTGGCTTGGAATTCTTTTGCTTCTGCCTCAGGTTCAGGCCTGGCATATTCCCTGGGACGTACCAAACAAATTTTTGAAACCGACCAGATTCGTCCCGGATCCGACGGAAATAAAAGCATATTAATTGTATCACGCAGTTTGCTGGGGCATACCATTAATGGAACTATTACTACAGGTCAGTTGAATTTAGGAAGTATAAATCCCAAAAGCCCCGATAATTATATTATTACACGCAGCGAAAACAAGGATTTTCATCAATCTTTCACCGGATTACCCGATTCTATAGTATTTTGGACAAAATTCAGCAGTAAAGATATATGTAATCAGGCTTTTATGAAATTAATTATTCACGATAATTGTGATGTAGCCGATACGCTGAAACCCGATAAATCGCCACATTCTCTTATTATTGCTCAAACAAGTGCTTATATAAACCATACTCAGGGAAAATGGAAACGAATAAGTGTTCCAATAGAATATTACAATATCCACAAAAAACCCGCTTATCTTTTATTGATATTTACTACCAACGAAATACCGGGTCAGGGTACTGGAGAAGATTCATTGTATTTGGACGATATTTCTTTTATTTATCGACACTAATATCATAATAATTTTAGAATTGAAATATTTAAATAAAATAAGATATGATTATAGCCTGTTGATAGTGTTGATAATTAAAAATGAAATTTTATTTCAACATAAAAAGGCAATTGTAAAGAATTTATCAACGACTTTTCAACAGTATAAATAATTAATAATTAAACAAATAAAGAACATATAAACAGTTATTATTTTAGAAGAAAATTTTGCTGTTGATAAAGGGATATGTTCAAAACCAACATAAATGTGTTTAGAACTTTTTTAAAAATAGAGGAAGAAAAAATTGGATAATAGGGTCTTTTGATTATCACAAGTATTTATTGTTAATCAAAATTTATTTATCAAAAGCTATCTACAATTATTGACAAGATTTCAACAGATATCGTATTTTTGCAATTATACCAAAACAAACAGCGCTTGTGTCAACTAACATAAACAATACCCCCTTAATGAAACAATATTTTAGCGTCAAGGCTAAATACCCGGACGCTATATTATTGTTCAGGGTTGGTGATTTTTATGAAACCTACGGCAAAGATGCAGTTATAGCCGTTGAAATTTTAAACATTGCCCTTACGTCCAAAGCCAACGGTCCTGCCGGAAAAATAGAAATGGCAGGATTTCCCTTTCATGCGCTGGATACCTATCTACCAAAATTGGTGAGGGCAGGCAAGAGGGTGGCTATTTGTGACCAGCTCGAAGATCCCAAAAAAACTAAGACTCTGGTTAAAAGAGGGGTTACAGAATTAGTAACTCCCGGAGTTTCCACCAACGAGGCGGTATTGAATCACGGTGAAAACAATTTTCTGGCAGCCTTACATTTTGATCAAAAAAGAGCAGGAGTGGCCTTTTTTGATATATCAACCGCTGAATTTCTTACCGCCGAGGGTAGTATTGAATACATTGATAAATTACTGAGTTCTTTCAATCCCAAAGAAATTTTATACGAACGAAGCAAACGTTCTCTTTTTCAAAAAACCTTTCATCACAAAGGGGCCCGATTTGAAATGGAAGATTGGGTTTATACCGGGGAGTCGGCACAAACTCGTTTGTTGAAACATTTTCAAACGACCAGCCTCAAAGGTTTTGGCATACAAAATATGCCCCTGGCCATAATAGCTTCTGCTTCGGTTCTTTACTATATGGATATGACCCAGCATTTGCAGTTGGGGCATATACAGCAAATTGCCCGGATTGATGAAGATAATTACCTCCGTTTAGACCGATATACCATACGCAACCTGGAATTGTGCAGCACCATCAATCAGGAAGGCAAAAGCCTTTTGGATATTCTGGACAAAACCTGCACGCCTATGGGAAAGCGCCAGCTGAGGCGATGGATATTGTTTCCGCTTAAAGACAAACAGGCCATAGAATCCAGGCAAGAGGTGGTGGCTTTCTTTATGACCAGGAATGAAATTCATCAATATGTCAAAGAGCGCTTAAGTCTGGTAGGCGATCTGGAGCGTATAGTGTCCAAAGTGGCCGTGGGCAGAGTGTCACC
>JAAZGQ010000290.1 GCA_012511135.1 Bacteroidales bacterium
CACACGATAAGCTTCAGGCTCCAGAGCGTAGCGTGTTATATGGGGAGTCTGCTGTTCTTTGGGCAGCAGGCTGCCTCTCCACCACATAGGATTGAAGCGGCTTCCGGTCAGAATTTTTCCTTCCCGTACCAAAAGGCCTTGCTTCAATTGCAGAGCCGGATATTTTTCTTTTTTCTTATTGGATAAACAAGCCTGCTGCTGCCAGATTTTGCTCAGTTTGCTGTCTTTACTGTCGTAACTCAGACTAATGGGTTCTTTCAAAGACAAGGTATCGATCCAGTCAGAAAGCAATATCAGAGGCTCTTGGGCAACCTGGGTTTCACGTACGGCATCATCTCTGGAAGAGGTTCCCCCTCGCGACAATGTGATCAGTTTTGCTTCTCCCGGAAGATCTTTGCCTCTTCTGTCCCTAAGTTGAGCATAAAACAAACTCCAGGGTGATATGTGGCTGTTGGCTTCGTACCAATAGCCTTTACCGGAAAATTGAGCCCAGGCTCCAAAAGCCCAGTTCTGTGCCAAACCGGGTTTTGGGCAGGACATGATGGCCGCTGTTGAATTCCAAAACATAGAGTTGGCAGTGGTGTAACTATAGCCTTCGTTGGCCGGATCGGGCCTGGAAAAGCGCAGTGCGTTGGCGTGCACAGCGCAGATATCAAATAAAACTCCGCTGGACAGAGCGTCGATGGTACCGCTGAAGCTATGTGGCGAAATAGACCAACACTGCACAAAAGCATTAGGTCCCGGTGCTCCTGCCCCAACTGCAAAATCGTGGTAGCCGTATTCGGCCCAGATGCGTTGAAAAAGACATTGCCCGCCCAGGGTATAAAAACTGTAACGCCTTTGTGCCCCTATTTCGGAAACAGGCTGCAGGGATTTGCAATCTTCTACGCTGATGCGGGAAGCACTCTCCGTAAGGTAAACCGCCGAGCCTGCAAAATGACGAAATTCCACCCTTCTTACCCAGGCATCCCGGATATTTTCCATAGCAATGGCTATCCATGCGTGGTTTTCGTCTTTGAGATTGTTTTCGTCGTAGACTGAAGTCAGGCGCAAATTTTCTATGCCGGCTTGATGAATCCGACCGGGCCAATCCAGCAAACAAACATCGGCCGATCCTGTCAGGGCCGAAATTTCGTAAGTCAGGGGAGCATCCAGCGTTATTTTATCGCCTTCGACGGCCAGAATTTCTCTTTC
The DNA here is from genome assembly GCA_012511135.1 of Bacteroidales bacterium. Taxonomy (GTDB): domain Bacteria; phylum Bacteroidota; class Bacteroidia; order Bacteroidales; family UBA1402; genus UBA1402. The sequence goes on from JAAZGQ010000290.1 coordinate 1,195, forward strand.
CCACTGCATCGACAAGCTGTTTCTCCTTCGCACCGGAGCTGAATTTTGCCCGGAAGCATCCTGTGAAGGCCTGCTCGATGGCATACTAATAAGAATATGATTCCCTGCTTTCAGGCGATGTCCGGGTACAGAGATTTGCATCGCTCCCACCGGTACCGATTCGTCTGCTATGGTATAACAAAGCCCGGTCTCACTGTTTTCCTGTCCTTTGAAACGGATCAAGGTCGTTCTGTCTCTGTAGTTTGCCAGGATTTCGGTTCCTCCGGACATATGTCCGCTTCCTCTTAAAACCACACCGGAAGCTTTGACCCAAAGTGTAGTATTAACTTCATATCGACCGGGTTCCAACAGTACAGCTCCTCTAAAGCCATTTTGGTCGGGCTCCAGAGAAGACACGTAATTTAATGCTGCCTGAATGTGCTTAGTGGCGTCGCCTTCCATAGCAGGCACCAAGGCCTTTACCGGAACCAAGGGGATCTCGGTTTCGGAAGCCATGTATCCACTGTAGGAATAATCCGGCACCCGGTTTCCTCTTTCGTCCGCATTGTATGTCATTGCTCCCCCTCTTTGTTGCAAGGGAAGAGGAAGGCTTACTTTTTGAGTAAATGCACTCGCTGTTGCAAGCGTAAGCGATAATATCAATAAAATTCTTTTCATACTGCCCTCCAATTATTTATGCAACCACAATATTCCTTCCGGTTTAAACGTATGCAGCCTGCCTGCCTTAATCTTAAAGGGCTTAGCTATAGGCTCCCCGTTACGGGCATCCAGCCACTGTGCCACATATTTTCCACGGGCTGAACGCAAATCAAGACTGAGTTCTTCATTCCGGGAATAGGCAATATAGCCTAGTTCAGGATGACCCCTTAACCAGTCTTCCGAATCGATGGCCTGCATTTTTGCAGCATCCCGGAGGAACTGATCCGGTAAGCGGGCAGGTAAATTACACAAAGAAGCCCCGGCCATGAACGCAGCCCATTCTTCCTGACCCGAGCCTCCCGCAGAATACAAGACAGCTTTATCGGGATAGGCCTCTCTGAGGGACAAAATGGTTTCGTACACCCTGCCGGGCATATCTGCTGCCCCTTCGTCTCCGGGAATACGGGTGGAACCGGCACGTGATTGCTGGCGCGGAGCAAGATTCAGACCGCTCAACAAGGTGCTGTAACCTCCACCGGGGATCGGTTTCCAATACTTGATGTCGATGATATCGACTACCGCTGCCCGTTTGGGATCTTCGAGAATTTTGTCCTGCACATCTTTGGTGACACACAAGACCACTTTGGCATCCTGCTGAGTTTCTGCTTCCCATTCAGCGATTACATCCAGCCAGAATTCCACAAAATGCAGGGGGCCGGTGAATTCTTCGCTGATGAATTGCAATACAGAACCATTGCCGGCAAAATTGTCCAGGCATTTGCGAATGTAATTCCTGTGTAACTCCCGGCGTACCGGATGTTGCACATCATAAAACAACTCAGCCATAAAAACACGCTTGTCCCCGGCATAGGGCACCGGTTCGGGAAAGCCTGTTTCGTTAACATTGTTGGCCGAACGCCAGGGGAAATCTGACCAATGTGCTCCGGCTTCCAAAATATTGTGTTGGAAATAATGCTGATGAAACAACACCAAGTCTTTTTCGTCGGCCAGATCTGCATATTTTTTTAAGCGATTCCAATACCAGACATTCCATTTGGTCAGATCGTATTTACTCAGACCGTCCCAGGCTGTTCCCTCACCGCTGCGGGCAAAGGGCAACTCATAAAAGGGAGGCCAGACATAGCCGTCCATGCGCTTGATC
>JAAZGQ010000291.1 GCA_012511135.1 Bacteroidales bacterium
CCTCCAAATCGCCCCTGGGACCTATCGAAATCCCAAAAGACAATCTGGTAATTGCCAAGGATCCTGAGGCAGGCATTTACGGTACCGGACACAATTCGGTGTTGCAACTCCCGGGCAAAGACGAATGGTACATCGTTTACCATCGCTTCAACTGGCCGGCCGGCATCCATATGGGACGTGCCGCAGGATTTCACCGCGAGGTTTGCATCGACAAAATGGAATTCGGGGCAGAGGGCTCCCTCCTGCCGGTGGTTCCGACGCACAAAGGCGTAGAAGGGTTTTAAAAATTAAACCATGATCAAAGTTGCCCGCATTAAGATTGCCGACAAGCTGTTTATTGGCGGAAAAGACAAGTTTGTTTTGATTGCCGGCCCCTGCGCCATCGAGAGCGCTGCTATGGCATTTGACACAGCTGCCGCCATCCGGGAGTTGTGCCTGGAACTCAACATCCCCCTGGTGTTCAAATCTTCCTTTGACAAAGCCAATCGTTCATCGCTGCACTCAGCCCGGGGTGTGGGTATGGAAAAAGGCCTGACCGTATTGCAGGAGATTAAAGACAAGTTAGGGCTTCCGGTGCTGACCGACGTGCACGAAAGTTGGCAATGTGATCCCGTGGCCGAAGTGGTTGACGTTCTGCAGATCCCGGCCTTTCTGTCGCGCCAGACCGATCTCCTGGTAGCTGCCGCTCAAACCGGCAAAGTAGTCAATATCAAAAAAGGGCAATTCATGGCTCCCTGGGATATGCGCAATGTCATCACCAAAATGGAAGAAGCCGGCAATAAACAAATTCTGCTTTGCGAGCGAGGCAGTTGCTTTGGTTACAACAATCTGGTCGTGAACATGACCGGCCTGACTGAGATGCGTTCTTACGGATATCCCCTGGTATTTGATGCCACCCACTCGGTGCAAAAACCCGGAGGCTTGGGCAACAGCAGCGGAGGCAACCGCGAAATGGTGCCTCCTCTGATTCGGGCCGCCATGGCAGTAGGCGTGGATGGCTTGTTTCTCGAAGTTCACCCCGACCCCGACCGGGCCATCTCGGACGGCCCCAACCAAGTCAGGCTGGACAGCCTGAAAAGCATACTCCAACAAGCCGCAGCTTTGGACAAGCTGGTCAAAAACGATTTATTGGCGCTCAGCTTAAAAGACTAACTCAAACGATTCATTTGAGCTAAGCACAAAAGACTAGCTCACCTGATATATTTTAATTATGGATTTTGTAGAAATTAGCCGTTCGGTGTTTGAACAGGAAATAGCAGCACTGGCCAAGGTAAGCGCCCAAATCGGCAACGAAATGAAAGCCTTGGTCGAATTGATTTACAAGAGTCCGGGCAAAGTCGTTGTGACCGGCATTGGCAAAACAGGGCTGATTGGCCGTAAAATTGCGGCTACGCTGGCTTCTACCGGTACCCCGGCTGTCTTTATGAATGCTACCGAAGCCGTTCATGGCGATTTAGGCATGCTGAGTCCCGAAGATATTGTTCTGGCCATCTCCAACAGCGGGAGCAGCCTGGAGATCATCAACCTGCTTCCTTCCATTCGCAAAATCGGTGCCCGTATTGTGGCCATGACCGGACGCCCGGACTCGGTGCTGGGCAAAGAAGCCGATCTGATCCTGAACATAGCTGTTGACTCCGAGGCCTGTCCCCTGGGCCTGGCCCCTACAACTTCGACCACGGCCTGCCTGGTCATGGGAGATGCCCTTTGCATTTGCCTGATGCAGCGACGGGGTTTCAGCAGCGAACAATACGCCTTGTTCCACCCCGGCGGCGTTCTGGGACGTCGTCTGCTCACCCGGGTCGAAGACCTGATGAGCCGCGAAATTCCCAGCGTGATGGAAACCGACCTGTTCAAGGATGTTATTTATACCGTCAGCGACAGGCGCAAGGGCATGACTATGGTAGTCAACAACCAGGGACATATGACGGGCATCATCACCGACGGCGACATCCGTCGTGCCGTACAAGGCTACGACGATATCATCAACAAAACGGCCGGAGACTTTATGACCAGGGGATTCAAGAAAATCAGTGCCAGGGCTCAGATTGAGGACGCTCTTCGCATGATGACTCAAAACAAAATCACTTCGCTGGCAGTAACAGAAAACGAGCAGTCAGAAAGCATTGTAGGACTGATCACTATACACGATATTATTGATTGCGAAAAATAATGCCATGGGCCCTTCTTTGATTGAGACGGATTGATTTTACTCGTTTAATCCTTCCGTCTCCATCAATTGGCAATTTTCAATATCCAATTCTGTTTCGACAGTAAAATGTTCAAAGTGATATTCGCCGAGGATTAATTTGATTTCTTCTTTTACTTTCTGAAGCTGATCAAAACTCTCCAGTTTTTCCAATTTAACATGGGTGGTAAATACATGACGTTCCCCGTCGAGCGACCAGATATGCGTATGATGCAGTGAATGCACATGAGCTGTAAGGGCTATTCTTTGCTCGATTTCATTCAGGTTGATGTCTGCGGGTACAGCTTGCAAAAACAGATAGACTGTTTCTTTCAGCCTTTTGCTGACGCCCCACAAAATGAACAAAGTGATAAACAAGGAAAGCGCTGGATCCAAGTATTGTATATCCTTAAAATGCAATACTATGGCTACGATCAACACCGCCACCCAACCCAACAAGTCTTCGAGCAGATGCCAGGAGACTACTTTTTCGTTGAGCGTTTTGCCCGAGCTCATTCTCCAGGCAGCATAGCCATTTACCAAAATGCCGATAATGGCAAA
>JAAZGQ010000292.1 GCA_012511135.1 Bacteroidales bacterium
GGGCTTCGGGGATTTATTACCATGTTTCCTACTGGGGCCGTCCTCACGATTATCTCTGGCTGGCAAGCACTTCGCCCGGTCTGATTTATTCCGAAATGCTGCGGGCTTACAAGCACGGCGCCGATCGTCTGTGGATTTTAAATGTGGGCGATATCAAACCGGCCGAATACCTGACCGAATTTTTTCTGGACCTGGCCTGGAATATTGGTGAGGCAAGCAACGACTTTAGGCATTTGCAGCGATTCATGCAAAGGGAATTTGGTGCGGAACAGGCAGCAGCGCTGAGCGAAGTCTTTAAACACTACTACCATCTGGCCAATATTCGCAAGCCCGAATTCATGGGCTGGAGCCGGGTCGAAGAATCCGGTTACGGCCGGGGAGGGAAAACCCCTGTCCGCGAGACGGAATACCATCCGGAATTCAACAATGAATTACAGAATCGACTGGAGGCTTATCGCGAACTGGAACAACAAGTGGCCGATATTCGCCCCCATATTTCTGAGCAACAATTATCCTGCTTTTTTCAATTGGTAGAATACCCGGTTCGCGGGGCAGCTTTGATGAATCAGAAATGGCTTTATGCCCGGCTGGCCCGCCATTACAGCACCAGTCGTCCGGAACTGGCCAAGCTTTGCGCTGCCCTGAGTCTGCAGGCCTACGAGGGCATTGAGCAGCTAACGGCAGCATACAATGCGCTGGAACAGGGCAAATGGCAGCGAATTATGGATTTCAGGCCCCGGGAGCTGCCGGTGTTTGATAAACCGGTGTTTAGTAATCCGGAGCCGGATAGTCCTGAACAGAGTAAGTCGAAGAATGGAAAATCCCTGTTCGAAGGCCCGGAGTTCGAAAAGCTATTGACCAATATACCGGGAAACAACAGACAACTATATGATTCCCTGATTTCACGAATAGCCGAAAGTGCTGATTCAGCATTTCCTGTCGATAATTCGCGATCCTTTGTAGCTGCCTGCAACGCCAACCAGGCGATTAGCATCAATGGAAAAGTTCTAAGCATTCAGGGCCTGGGACATAGTTTTGCCGCCGTTCAAATGGCACAGGGCAGCAGCCTGAACTATCGTTTTGACCTGCCCGAAAGCGGTAAGTACCAGATAAAAATAGCCGCTGTTCCCAATCACGACCTGGACGGGCAGGGAATGAAAATACGAGTCGCTGTTGACGACAAGGATCTGGGTGAATTTGATTATAAAACCCGTGGTCGCAGCGAAGCCTGGAAACAACAAGTATTGCGCGGGCAGACAATTATTGAAGTCCCTGCCCAAGAGCTGGAAAAAGGCAGTGTAAATATCAGCATTACCGCCCTAAGCTCTTATATTCAGTTGGATCAGCTTATGATCGGGCAGGGAGAGGTGGATTTTTATGAGTTCCCGGTTCGTTGAGCAAAACAGAAGCATTGCTGGCCCGAACCAAACCTTTTGAGGTACACTCTGGTCCAGATCATTCCCAGCCTGCCGCTGCCCGTGCGAAACAAATACGGTCCGTCGGTTACTTTGTTGGGTCCTATATTACCTTGTTCGTCTACTTCGCGGCTCCAAGGTGCCTCTTTGGCTCTGAATAAAATAGTTGATTCACCTAAATATACAACCATACTTTTCATGATAATTTCACCCCATATACAATCATTTTACCCCCCTCACTATAAAGTGATGTGAAACTTTTACCCCCTATCTCACCGATCTACAATACCAAATTGCGAAACTTTTCATAGTTTCGGAATATTAAGTACATTTTTGTATTATGTTTGTAAAAATGTTAAGAGCATTCACAAACCTTAATCTATCAAAATATAAAGTAATACGTATTATGCTCAAAAGACTTCTTGTTTTGATTACTGTTTCAATGTTACTTTTGACATATGTGCCAGAATCTTCTTCTGCCAACGGGAAAGATTCGGTCTTTCTTGAGGGCTCTCTGTTGTACAATTTGGAGTTGTTCGAAGTTTATTGTCCCTATGAATTGCTGGCTTGTGATGACTATTTATACTTGTTTGACAGCGATCAGTCATGTTACAAATTGGATAAGCAAACCAGGGAGATTATGGAAGTGTTTACTCTGTCCGGATGTTCCCATATGCCTGTAAATCTTGACGAAGAGAAGGTATATGCCCTGATAAAGGAAAATCTGGCCATCTTGCAATACACCATAAAAAATGGTCAATCTCAACATACCTGTTTACCAAAAGACTTTACGTATAAAGGTTTTGCTCTTTACGACCAGGACTTGTTTCTTGTCGCAGACGATAGTGAGTATTTATACCGCCTGATAAATAAGGAAGGAGAAGTGGTAAGAAACGGCAACTTGCGTACCGAAATTACCGACAATACAGTTTCCTGTATGGAATACAATGCCGCAAACGAAGTGTTGGTTATCGTTTCCCCACGTCGTATCGATATTATAGAGACTGGTTCAGCTCTCTTAAAGACCCGCATACCATTGAAGCATTGCCTGGATGTACGCATCTGCGACGACAGCATATATGCCCTTTGCCCGGTTACTTCTGAAAACACCAAAGATCAACCCCACCACAGTTGTATTCGTGTATTCGATTTAGAAGGGAATGCACTCAAAACCTATATTCTGGACACAACTATCCGCAGATTCTGTTTCTCGGAAAAAGAAGGTGTTTTGTATGGCTTGACTCTTGAAGAAGAGTTGCCGATTGTGAAATTTAGATTGGAATAGAAGAGACTTATACTTTATAAGACATAACGTATGTAGGCGAATTTATATATATGGTTTCTTAACAACCAAATAATCATGGAATTAAATATATTTACTCAGTTATGCTATTTACTTCATCCTCCTTAATTAGGGTAAATGATTTTTAGTACAATAACCAATACAATTAACAAATATAATTAAATCTAAATATATAACAATATGAAATCAAAATTTTTTTTAATTATTATTTTGTCTTCTGCGCTATTATCGTCTTGTCACCAAGAGGTCGTTTATAGCTGTGATACAGTTAAAAACCAATGCGCAAAAAATAATTTAAATGAAAGTTCTCAAATGACTAGAAGTCAATGGTTCGAATTAGA
>JAAZGQ010000293.1 GCA_012511135.1 Bacteroidales bacterium
CTTTGCGTTCCCTGGCTACGGCCTCTCTGTCGGTGGGAATGTTCCAATAAATTTCGCCACTGCCTGCATTACGGAAATTCATGCCGTAATCACCCACCGGTTCCTGGGTGTTGAAAACTTCCAGTCCGGGTCTGTCCGGATCCAGATCGCTCAGATGCATGGCATCAGCATGGCCTATGCCGGTGGTGTAAAGACCTTTGCCGTCGTGATCTACCACCATGTTGCCGTAGACAATTTCGTCAAAACCATCCTGATCGACATCAGCTACACTGAGGTTGTGGTTGCCCTGGCCTGCGTAAGCCCTCTGTTCAGGATGTTGGGGATCATGACTATCGAAGATCCAGCGTTGCTGCAATTTGCCATCGCGGTAATCCCAGGCTGCCAGTACTGAGCGGGTATAATAACCTCTACACATCACCAGGCTGGGTCTCCGGCCGTCTAAGTAGGCAATGCAAGCCAGGTAACGATCAGATCTGTTTCCTTTTCCATCACCCCAGACGGCTTTGAGCTGAGCCTGGTCGGGGAAAAGGCTTGAAGGATGCCGCGGCGGTTCGTAAGGAACAGTTACCAGTTCGGCTCCGGTATGTCCCTCAAAGATGGTCAGGTATTCCGGCCCGCTCAACAGGTGGCCACCGCTTCGACCTTGAAAGCGGGGGTTGGAGTTTGTTTGCCCGGAGGTTTCCTCAGATCTACTTCTCCAGTCAGCCTCGGGATCCCCCAGTACTTTGCCCTGTCCGTCTATGGTGCCATCGGCTGTTTTGCAGGCAATTTCGGCCTTACCGTCACCGTCCAGGTCATAAACCATAAATTGGGTATAATGTGCTCCTTCGCGGATGTTCTTACCCAGATCGATTCGCCACAAGAACTCTCCGTCCAGGCTGTAAGCTTCGAGTTTGGTTTGTCCGGTAAAGCCGTCATGGGAGTTGTCCCTGGGTCGCATCTCCTGCTTGACGATGATCTCGTATTGGCCGTCTCCGTCCAGATCACCAGCAGAACAATCGCCCGGAACATGCCCGGGCAGCGTTTGTAAGGGTACAGATATATAATTCATTCCTGCCCGGCCGGCTTTTAAAGTATATCGACTGCCGGCTTCGGCTTTATCGTTTTTTGACCCGGGAGCTTTGACCCAATAACTGCAATCGCTTGTCGCGTTGTAAGCTGTGTCTGTATAATTGCATCCGTCTTTCGGTCCTGCTTTATGAATCAATTGATAGTCGCCGTTTTTTTGAAGTTTGTACAATTCAAAAACCTGATCCGGCTTATCCGACAAGAGCAGGCGCCAGGATATAAAGGCTGAGTTTTCGCTGATGGCAGTAGCCATGAGTCCCCGGTCAGGATTTTCGGTTTGACGGGACAGGAGATGGCTTTGGTAAGAATAGGTAGCGCCCTGACAGGCAAAGGAATTTACCAGTATTATATTTAATAGAATATAAAACGAGAGCAATTGCGTGTTCATGTATTGATATTTAGTTGAAAGTAAGATTTACAAAGTTAATATTTTTGCTCTTTCATGCCTTTTTTTGCGTATTTTTGTGCCAAAAGTCCAGCTATGCCCGAAGAAAAATTGGTCTTACGCACAGAAAATCTCGTCAAGAGATATCGTAAACGCACTGTAGTAGACAGAGTCTCCATTGAGTTACATCAGGGAGAAATTGTGGGCTTGCTTGGCCCCAACGGTGCCGGCAAAACCACCACTTTTTACATGACTACAGGCTTGATAGTGCCCAACGAAGGACGGATTTTTCTTGGAGACGTGGACATTACCGATTATCCTGTGTACAAAAGAGCCCAGGCTGGTATTGGTTATTTGGCTCAGGAACCATCGGTGTTTAGAAAAATGTCGGTAGAAGACAATATTTTGTCAGTCCTTGAGATGACAAAAATGAGCCGGATTGAACAAAAAGAGAAACTCGAAAGCATTATTGCCGAATTTCATTTGGAGAAAGTGCGCAAAAACATTGGCGACCGTCTGTCGGGAGGAGAAAGACGCCGGACTGAAATAGCCCGTTGCCTGGCCATCAGCCCCAAATTCATTATGCTCGATGAACCCTTTGCGGGTGTCGATCCTATTGCAGTGGACTATATTCAGCAAATTGTAGCCGGTTTGGTAACCAAAAATATAGGCATTCTGATTACTGACCATAATGTACGCGAAACCCTGTCCATCACTGACAGGGCCTATATGTTATTCGAAGGTAAAATTAATTTTCAGGGCAGTCCCGAGGAATTAGCTTCCAACGAAATTGTTCGCCGTAAATACCTGGGTGTTAATTTTGAACTGACCCGTAAGAGAAGATCTGCCAATTCTTCTGCAACGGCAGAGGAAAGCCGCAGAGAATAGCGAACTACCCCAACTCTTCTTTTAAACAAAGGAATCGCCGAATTTAAGCTGAGCGTCAATGACGTATTGGCGAATTTCCTGTTCGTCTTCTTTTTTGCAAATCATCAGCACGTTGTCCGATTCTGCCACAATGTATCCGTCCAGATTCTGTACCACCGCCAGTTTTCCTTCGGGCAGGGTGATAATATTGTTGGTGCTGTCGTAACAAAGGGCTTTGCATTTTAAGATTACGTTGTTGTTTTTGTCCTTAGGCGAAAGATCATGTAAGGAGCCCCAGGTGCCCAGATCGGACCAGCCGAAATTACCCTCCTGGACATAAACATTGGGAGCTTTTTCCATAATACTGTAATCTATGGAAATATTGGGGCAGGATGAAAATATCTTTTCTATGAAACCGGCTTCTTTGGGGGTGTTGAACAAATGTTTTCCGGCACTGAAAGTGGAGTGAATGTCAGGTAAGAATTCTTCGTATGCCTTTAAAATGCTTTGAATATTCCACAGAAAGATGCCGGAGTTCCATAAAAATTCACCACTTTCTACAAAAACTTTAGCCAGCTCCAGGTTGGGTTTTTCGGTAAAAGCCTTGGCTTTGGTAAAGCCCGCCAATTTTTGATGTCCTTTTTGGATATAACCGTAACCGGTCTCAGGACGGTTGGGTTTTATGCCGATAGTGAGCAGGACTTCGTTTTCTGAAACAAATTTAAACCCTTCGCTGATGTGTTCGAGGAATTCCTCTTCTTTGAGAATAACGTGGTCAGAGGGAGCTACAACAATATTGGCCTTTGGATTGATGGCCCGGATATGATGTGAAGCAAAAGCAATGCAGGGAGCCGTATTCCGGCGCTGGGGTTCAAGTAAAATTTGTTTGGGATTTAATCCCGGCAATTGCTCCTGAATAAGATTCCCATATAATTGATTGGAAACAATAAATATGTTTTCAGCAGGAATAATTTTATTAAAGCGATAAAAAGTTTGCTGGAGCAGAGATTGTCCGGTGCCGAAAAAATCTAGAAATTGCTTAGGATAGGTACTGCGGCTGGCTGGCCAGAAACGGCTTCCGATGCCTCCGCTCATAATAACGCAGTAGTTGTTTTCCATAGGGTATTGTTTAGCTTGGATTCAAAACAAAGATAAAGAAGTGAGCGTAAAAGAAAAAATTTATTTTTTCTTTTGCCGAGCGAGGCAATCTTCCCGGACAAAGTCCAAAAAGAGAAGAATTTATGGTTTTTCGGCTATGTCAGCAGAAGATTTTCGGCCTTTTGGCGCGGGCTCCTGTTTATGATCATTCCAAAGCGTTGCCTGAATGTCTTTTAGTTCCTGCTCGAGTCGTTCCTGTTCGGCGGCAATTTCTTCGGGCGTAGTACAATAGTCCATAATATTTTGGTCCATAAGATTGGAGACCCGGTATATTTCTCCCTGATATTGATGTTGCATAAAGAAATCGTAGAGGCTGATACGGTTGACGGTATTGTATTTATTGGCACTAACCGTTTGTCTGGACAAGGCGTCGCGGGCAGCGTCGAAAGCTACCCAAAACAAGGGATAACGTCTGACTTCGCCCATTTCGTCTTCGCGCACCAGTACCGGGCAAAAAGCAATGGTTTTTATGCGCACCGATGAGTTACGCTGATCCAGAAAATAACTCTCTTTTACGTAATAAAGGGTAACTTCCTGGCTGGGAATATCCGCCTCATCTACCGTAAAAACAGTGAGGGTTGGATTTTTGGGATCAGGTTCGCTTTCAAAAGGAATCCAGAAGCGATTAAGCAGCTCTTCCATATTGACTTTGTATTCGTCCGAAAACATCTCTTTTTTATCTATGTATTCGTATACAGTCAATTGATTAGTGGCTACTAATTCAAAGAGCATAGAAAACAAATTCTTGCGCTGACCATCGGGTTGAGCCGGATGATACAGGGGCGCATTTTTTTCTTTTGTCAGGTCAAGCATGCGGTAAACATCTCTTTGCCACAGAATGTTGTCTGCCTGTATGGAAACAGCTTCGGGAAGTTTATTGTTTTTCAGCGAAAGGCCGGGCAGGCTTGATGCTACTTGTTCTGTATCTTTTTCTTTTGGACTACTCTGGTTGGTCGGAGCAAGTCTGCTAGTGGCCGCTGCTCCCGGTGCCAGTTGTGCGTAAGTAAGCAGAGAGCCCAAAATTGCAAAAACAAGGAATACTATTCTTTTCATAAGGCTGTGATAATTTCTTAGTTGATAATGATTTCCATAGGAGAAAGCGTTTGTTCAATTTTATCAGGCCCCACCACCTTGATGCGGGCGATAAAAAAACGTTGACCTCTGGTCAGACGGCGAATCTGGGATTTTTGCCGGTTCGAGAAACTGGCTCCTTCGGAGATTTCCACGTTGGTATTTCCCATGGAGTCGTAAATAAGGGTTTCGAAAGACAACACATTGAAAGGTACATCCAGCAAGTCGTCGTCAAGAGCGGCAATAATGCCGGGAGCTTCCATTATCCGGACTTTGGAAAAGGGCTCACCACCACGGTACTTGCGGGTAATATTGTTTTCGTCGGTGTATTCGATAAAGGCTCTGGGTTCGGGCAAGGGCCTGACCCTGAAAGGAACCCTGGCCACTTGCTGACTGCGTCCGTCCATAATGGCATTGACGCTGACCACGCATTCTTTGCCCACTTCGGTGGGTAGGGCCCGCCAAACGTTGCCTGCACGAGTCAGTCTGCCGTTGTTGATACTGGCGCTGATGTCCTGACTGGCTACCCCGGGAACCGAGATGCTCAGTTCGTTTTCGATACCGGCATACAGTACGTTCATCATAATGTTGGACACGGTTGCAGTGGGTTCCACAACAGTGAATTCTTCGGAAAATTCGTAACGACGTTTACTGCCGTCTCCGTGTTGCAGCTCGATATGGCCCGCAACCGGAAAAGTTCCTACGCGATTGGCATAAACTTCGAATAAGCCGTTTTGGTTGGCTGGCAGGGCCTCACCGTTGACATAAATCTGGGGACGCTGGGTGGAATCTTCGGCCGAAAGTATAATATTGGCCCTGTAACTGCCACCCCTTACAATATTTTGAGAATTGGGAATCACATAGGCTTTGATGCGGTTCACCCTGAAGTCGCCCACGTCGATGTTTTTGGTCAGGGTGTAAAGCACTTCGCCTTCGGCGTGACGAACATCATTCTGTAGTTTGGAAAGCATTGTGATAACAGCGCTGACGGGCATATTGTCGAACATGGCTGTTTCCCAGTCCTTGCCCTGAATTTTATCCTTGTGCGAAGGCGTGGTGGAAAAATTATCCAGAATAATACGTTGTTTAAGGGTGTCGCCCATCATGGAAACCATCTTTTCTCGAAAGGCTTCCATTTCCTGAGCCAGTTCACGTCCCTTTTTCCCGGTAGGAGGCAACATGACAAAAGCAGTAGCATTAACGTCTTCACGTTTGATTACATTATGTATGTCAGCTTTTTTCCCATCGGCTTTGCGAACAATTTCCCATTTAATTTGTTCCACGTAGTTATACATGGAATCGGCGTAATGTTTGACTTCTTGGGCACGTTGGTACCATTCCCCGCTTTTTTCGGGGTTTTGCTTGTAAGAGCTGTATAGGTCGTCGTAAAGCGACTCATTTTGGACACTCGAATTATGAGTACTCCTGAGCAGGCTGTCTTCGACCAGTTCGAAACCACCCAGTACGTCAGAAGAGACGTTGAGTGCAAGCATACAGAGCAGCATGATGTACATGAGTCCGATCATTCGCTGTCTGGGGGTTTCGGGAGCGTTGCTGGAAGGCATATTCCTTAGGGATTATTGTTGGTTGTTATCCTTGTTGTTTTCGTCGTCCTGCAGATCCTTGTCAGCGGAATTGTCCGCTGCTTTGGGAGTTTCCTCTGCAGTGTTTTCTTGCTTAGCCTGAGGGCCCTGGTTGGCCATATAAGCCATACCCATCATGGGATTGTTACCAGGGATCATGGCATTTAACATTCTGGCATAGAACTGATTGAGATTAGCCAAATGATCGGCCATTTGTTGAGTCTCGGTTCTGAATCGTTCGCTGTCGAGGGCAGAGCCTTCGTACATTTCTTTGATGTGCAGCAAGCCCTTGTTCACCCGGTCTATGGTGTCGATCTGCGAGCTGATGCTCTTGAGTTGAATGCCGTAAATGGTGTTCAGACCTTTCAGGTTAAGGTTCAGAGCATCCATCTGTTCCACATAGCCTTTGGAGTTGTTGGTGATCTGATCGGAATTCTCTGTGATATTCTTGTAAGAATCCAGCAAGACATTGGAAACTTCGGCCAAAGAACCGGTAGCCCGGCTGAATCGGTTGAGGTTCTCGGTCATGCCGGCCAGTTGTTGCAGGTAATCTTCGGTGACGTTAGTAATATTTGCCAGGGCGTTGAGCTGACGTACGGCTTCTCCCATGCGTTTGATGCTGTCTGCCAGCACTTCGGAATCTTCGGGGCTGAGTTGTACCTGTGGGGGTATTCCAAAGCTCTGGGCGGCTTGCTGGGGCGTTATGTCCGAAAAAGGAGCGGTTCCCCGGGCCTGACCCTGATAGGCTTGACTTTGAGCTGAGCCGGCCTCAGTTGCTGTAGCCTGACCCGCTCCGCCGGGAGCGCCACCTCCTTGAATAAAGACTCCGCCTCCTACGCCCAGATTATTAAAATCGGGCCGGTCTTCGGCTTTTCTTGATTTCAATACAGGAAATACTTCTTCCCAGCGATAATTTCTGAAAGGGGGTTCAAAAGCCGAGAGGGCAAAAATAAGAACTTCGGTGCCCAGACCGATGGCCAGCATGGTGTTGGCCCCGTCGAGGTGCAAGAGTTTGAACAAGGTTCCCAGTATAGCCAGAGAGGCTCCAAAGCCGTAAAAGAAATTGAAAATGGTCTTTCCGCGCTGACTGCCCAGGAAGGCCGCCAACCTGGATTCTTCTCTCTGTTTTTGTTGTTTGTCGGACATAATATGCGATGTTTAATTATTATTTACTGCCTCCGCCTATTTGGCTGCGTACGCAACGAAAACCAATGTAGGAGCGGGTTTCGTTTTGATATTCATAAGTGCGTGAGTTGACCTGGATAAACTGAGCCGGATCTTTCCAGGAGCCTCCTCTTACCACTTTGCGTTTAGTCAGATAGGGATCGTTGTTGCTGCTTTTATAATTGAATTCCGGGTTTAGATCATTCATTTCCTGATAAGACGAGGCCGACCAGGTACTTGAAGTCCATTCGGCTACGTTACCGGCCATATCGTAGAGTCCATATTCGTTGGCCGGATAAGAGGCAACCTTGACGGGAATCAGTCCTCCATCGGAAGGAAAATCTCCCTCACCGGTTTTAAAATTGGCATAAAAACAGCCTTTTTCGTTATTGGTGAATTCTCCTTCCCAGGGGAAACGGGTCACTTGCTTGCCTCCACGGGCGGCGTATTCCCATTCGGCTTCGGTGGCAAGACGATATTCAAGCACTTTTTGACCTTTGGCCCTGAGTGCATTATTGAGGTATTCCGTTCTCCAGTGACAAAAGGCTTTGGCCTGGTCCCAGGAGACGCCGACTACCGGATGGGCAGTGTATCCGGGGTGAGAAAAATAGTTGGTCAGATAAGGCAGGTTGTAGCTGTTTTCAAAATCATTAACCCAGCAGGTTGTGTCGGGGTAAATTTCTACAATATAGGTATGCACAAAATCCCACATGGATCTCAATGGTCTTCTTAAGGTTGTGCGGACAATTTTTCCGTCCTGGCTGTAGTAGGCGGTGTCTTTGCTAATCATCACCTGGGGTAGTTCAGCCGTATTGATGTCGGTATTGCGTTCCCGTTTTTCGAGAATAAGCTGATTTTCCCTTTTTGAGGCTGCCTCCTGATCGAACCAGTTGTAGCGATAGGTGATCCGTTCCGGTACCAGCCTGCGTCCGCCTCTGATAGGATCGGGATCTGAAAGGTAATTCAGGGCGCTCAGCTCTTCCTCGGTAGCACGACGTGCATCCGGAATGGGTAGTTTCCAGTTGAGATAGGGGGTGATGGGATCTCCCAGCTGATTCTCGGTAATTTTATATTCGTCGTTGCCTCCGTAAAAAGGATCGGCCATGCGTTCACGTATAATGGAGTCGCAAACCCATTGTACGAATTGCTTGTATTGTCCGTTAGTGATTTCGGTTTCGTCCATCCAGAAAGACCCTACAGAAACTTTCCTCGAAGGAAGTTCGGTCCCCCAGATGCTGTCTGTGGCAGATTGTCCAAGTTCAAAAGTACCTTGTCGAATCAAAATCATTCCGTAAGGATTGGGCTCATTCCACGACGAAGTCTTTACGCCTGTCAGCTCCCCGTTGTCGTAAGAACTGCAGGAAGCCAGCAAGATAAGTGCTGAGCCGATGATCAGGTTTTTTTTCATTGTTTTATAATATTCGAATGCTCTTTTGTTTTTTACTAATCAGTGAGGTGTCGATTTTTTTGCGGTAAGCGATGAATAATTCGTGGCTGCCGCTCGTGAAATAAATCATTTCGCTTATGGGGACGTCGTAGGCATAGCCAACGGTCAATCCAAAATCAAACATCACTCCAACCATCGCAACCATGGCCTCACCAGGCCTCCAGCTCAAACCTCCCCAATATTCCTTGTTGTATTTAAGCAGGCAGGATATGTCTGCAGTCCAGGCGACAAGGTCGGTCTTGGCCAAAATAGAGGGTTGCAGCACATATAACGGATTTGACAGGTTGATATTGTATCCGCCAGTCAAATAATAGCTTCTTGCTACTTTAAAAAGGACTTCATTGTCTTCTTCGGTACTCTCTTCGCGCCTGAGTTTAATGTTACTGCCCAAGAGGTGTGAAGCCGATAAACCAGCGTAAAATTCCGAACGGTTATACCAGACTCCCAGGCTGAAATCAGGAATGATCCCTTCGATGTCGCCAGAGGGGATAGCCTCGTCGTTGGGGTTGTGGTATTCGCTGTCCGGAATGTAGATTCCGCCAGAATTGAAGCCTTGCTGCAAAATTCCTCCCTGCAGGCCGGCACTGAGTTCGCCCCCCCAGAGATTTCTTTTGTAAGCATATTGTGCCTGAAACAATTGAGTGCTGAATAAACCTATACTTTCGTTGGTCATGATTAGGCCCAGTCCGCTGAGAAATTTTCCCGTACGCAAGGGCATGCTGGCATTGACACTAAAGGTGCTGGGTGCATTTTCAAAGCCTATCCATTGCTGTCTGAAGCCTAAATGTACGTTCAGATCGCTGTTGAGGCCTATGGCGCCGGGGTTGTATAAGCCCGGAAGCTGCA
>JAAZGQ010000294.1 GCA_012511135.1 Bacteroidales bacterium
CCTGAGCGGTAGAGGGCAACTCCGCAGTTCAAGGCTGTTTGTCCTCCAAAAGCCAGCAAAATGCCTTGAGGTTTTTCTTTTTGAATGACTTTTTCTACAAAATAGGGAGTTACAGGCAAAAAGTACACGGTGTCTGCCACCCCTTCGGAGGTTTGTACCGTGGCAATGTTGGGATTGATGAGCACTGTTTCAATGCCTTCTTCTCTCAGCGCCTTGAGGGCTTGTGAGCCGGAATAGTCAAATTCGCCGGCTTCTCCTATTTTGAGGGCGCCGGAACCGAGAACCAGTACTTTGTTTAATTGTTTCATTGTTTGATAGGTACTTATAGTGTGGAAACAAATTTATCGAATATAAACAGGGTGTCTGTGGGGCCGCTGCAGGCTTCGGGATGGAACTGGGCGGAGAAAAAGGGCTTGCTCTTGTGACGTATGCCTTCGTTGGTGCCGTCGTTCAGGTTTATGAACAAGGGTTCCCAGTCGCTTCCCAGGCTGTTGTTGTCAACAGCGTAGCCGTGATTTTGGGAAGTAATGTAGCAAGTGTTGCTTCCGGCCATTTGCACCGGCTGGTTGTGGCTGCGGTGGCCGTATTTAAGTTTGAAGATGCTCGCTCCTCCGGCTTTGGCCAGTAATTGATTGCCCATACAAATGCCGCAGATGGCTTTGTCGCGGTTCAGGGCTTCGCGGATATGTGTCACAGCGGCTCCGCAGGTATCAGGGTCTCCAGGGCCGTTGCTGATGAACAGGCCATCGTAATTCAGCTGGTTAAAATCGTAATCCCAGGGTACGCGAATCACTTGGACACCTCTCTGCAGCAGGCTTCGCAAGATATTATGTTTGACTCCGCAATCGAGCAGCACTACTTTTTTGCCGCTGTCCCCGTAATGGATGACTTCTTTGCAGGAAACTTTTTCGACCAGGTTGATCAGGTTGGGGTCAGTAAATTGCAGGCTGTCATCGGGCTCTTCGCCAATGATTAATTTGGCCTTCATGGAACCTTTTTGCCTGAGTAATTTTGTCAGGGCACGTGTATCAACTCCGTAGATGCCGGGCACTGCTTCTTTTTTCAACCAGCTGCCCAGGCTTTCCACTGCGTTCCAGTGACTGCATTCGTGGCTGTAATCGCTGACGACGAGGGCTTCGATATGAATGTGTTCACTTTCCATAAAATGGGAAATTCCGTTGGGGAAAAAGCTGCGGGGCGGAACCCCGTAATTGCCCACCAGAGGATAGGTGAGTACCAGCAGCTGTCCTACGTAAGAAGGATCGGTAAGACTCTCGGGATAGCCGGTCATGGCAGTGTTGAACACTATTTCCCCGCTTACGGAATTTTCATCTCCAAAGGAACGTCCATAAAAAATACTCCCGTCTTCCAGGATGAGGCGGGCTTTAAGTTCTTCGTTTGTTCGCATATACTTATTGTTGTTCTTCGATGTAACGGATAAAAGCGTTGTTGACAAAGCGGCTGCCACCAACGGTAGGATAGTCTCCCGAAAAGTACCAGTCACCTGCGTGTTGCGGACAGGAGCGGTGTAAACCTTCCAGGTCTTGATATACTATACTTACCTGGGCACGGATGCCTTTTGGGGTAAGCAATTGGGCTATCTTGGCTGAAATCTCTTCGTTGCTGAAGGGAGCATAGATGTTTTTTACATAATTAATGTGATGATATTCTCCCTCGGCCAGCGAAAGCGATTGTTGTTGCTTGGCTTTTTGATAAGTATCGTCTATAATGTTGTCCATGCCTCTTTCCAGCAAGAGGGCAATGGCTGCTTTGAAGGCTATAAATTCTGTCATTTTGGACATGTCTATGCCGTAGCAATCGGGGTAGCGCACCTGAGGTGATGATGATACTATCACTATTTTTTGGGGCTGCAGGCGATCGAGTATGCCAATAATACTTTGTTTCAGGGTAGTTCCCCTGACAATACTGTCGTCTATGACCACCAGCTTGTCCTGTCCTGCCTGAATGCTGCCGTAGGTAATGTCGTAAACATGGGCGGCCAGGTCGTCTCTGGTGTTGCCTTCGGCTATAAAGGTGCGCAGCTTAATATCCTTGACTGCCACTTTCTCGCTGCGGATGCGTCGCGAAAGTATCTCCTGCAGGGCTTCGTCCGTGAGGCTGAGGTCGTGACTGAGAATCCTGCGGCTTTTTTCTTCGTTCAGGTATTCATTCAGACCTTCGAGCAAGCCATAATAAGCCACTTCGGCTGTGTTTGGAATAAAAGAAAAGACCGTATGAGCCAAATCGTACTCAACGGTCTTTAAAATGGGTTCTACCAGAGATTTCCCTAAATTCTTTCGTTCCCGGTAAATGTCCAGATCGCTGCCCCGGGAAAAATAAATTCGTTCAAAGGAGCAGGCTTTCAAGGCTTTTTGAGGAATGATACTGCTCAATTCCCAACGGCCGGAGCGGTGAATAATCAGGGCTTGTCCCGGTTTCAGCTCTTGAATGTCGTCGGCCTTCACGTTGAGCGTGGTCTGGATGACCGGCCGCTCTGAGGCCAGCACCACGACTTCGTCGTCGGCGTAAAAAAAGGCTGTGCGTATACCCCAGGGATCTCTCAGGGCAAAAGATTCGCCGCTGCCGGTCAATCCGCAGATAACGTAACCGCCATCCCATTGGGGTGCACATTTTTTGAGCACATTGGTCAAATCGAGTTCCTCTTCAATGGCCCTGGTAATTTCCAAACCCTTGAGCCCTTTGTTTACTTGCATTCGGTAAAGGCGTTCTGCCTCTCGATCGAGTTTGTGTCCCATCTGCTCCAGCATAATGTAAGTGTCGGAGTATTGACGGGGATGTTGGCCGGTGGAGGTGATTTCATCAAAAATGGCATCGACATTGGTCAGATTGAAGTTACCGCACAAAGCCAGGTTGTTGGCCCGCCAATTGTTGCGTCTGAGAAAGGGATGTATGTAGGTGATGCCTGATTTTCCGGTGGTGCTGTAGCGTAAGTGGCCCATATAGAGCTCTCCGGCAAAGGGAATGTGTTTTTTTGCAAAAATCGGATCCTGCCTTTCCTGAGGTTTATTGTCGGCAAACTTACGGTGTACCAGGTCGAAAATTTCGGTAATAGCTCCGGTGCCTACGGCTCGCTCACGAAACATGTATTCTTCGCCGGGCTTGGGCTCCAGCTTTACACTTACCAGACCTGCTCCTTCCTGCCCCCGGTTGTGTTGCTTTTCCATCAATAAATACAGCTTGTGAAGGCCGTACATCCACGTGCCGTATTTTTGTTGATAGAATTCCAGGGGCTTGAGCAACCTTATCAGAGCAACCCCACATTCGTGCTTTAACGCTTCCATTGTGTCGGATCTGATTCCGGGCTGCAAAGTTAAGCATTTCAGGCAGAAATTTTTTCTGTTGCAAAAAAAAACTTTTATAACCTATGCTTATGTTGTCAATTATGTAGCGTTTTACCTGTATTTCGGTCTTAGATTAAGTGATTTCACTCTGTATTTCCACTATTATATAAGGTATAAGCCATGAAAAAAGGAACTTTCTTATTGTGTGCATTTTTGTTGTTCGCTTGTGAACAACAAGCTGACGGCGACAAAATCAAAGCCAGAGAAGACATAGATTTAACCCGCAGCCAGGAAGAGTTGGTGGAAAGCGGCAA
>JAAZGQ010000030.1 GCA_012511135.1 Bacteroidales bacterium
GAATCCTATTGCGGCTCCATTCTGGCTTCGGCGGCTCTGGGTGCTGCCTCATACCAGGTTCTCAGCCTTGAGCAACAAGGCAAAGCTATTTTGGCACCCATGCTTATTGCTGCTGTTGGAATCTTCTTGTCCATAATTGGCATCTTTCTGGTCAAGACCAAAGAAAAGGCCGAAGTTAAAACCCTGCTCCGCTCTCTCTCCTTTGGAACCAACATCAGCGCAGTACTTATTGCCGGAGCCAGCTTTCTCATATTGTATTTACTTGGAATACAAAACTGGCTGGGTCTGTCTCTTTCGGTGGTTGTAGGTTTGCTGGTTGGTATCACTATAGGCCAGGCCACCGAATACTATACTTCTCAATCTTACCAGCCTACCAAAAAAATTGCCGCCAGTGCCAAGACAGGTCCTGCTACCGTAATCATAGCCGGTTTGGGAACCGGAATGCTCTCGGTGGCTATTCCCGTGTTGGCCGTGATCTGCGGCGTTGTATTTGCCTTTTTGTTTGCTTCGGGTTTCAAGCTGGGAACTTTTGATTTTGAACATATTTCCAGCGGTTTATATGGTATAGGACTGGCAGCTGTGGGCATGCTTTCCACGCTTGGGATCACCCTGGCAACCGATGCCTACGGGCCAATTGCTGACAATGCAGGAGGCAATGCTGAAATGAGCGAGCTGGGTCCCGAGGTGCGTAAACGGACTGATGCCCTTGACTCCCTGGGCAATACTACAGCAGCTACCGGCAAGGGATTTGCCATAGGCTCAGCTGCTCTGACCGGCCTGGCTTTACTGGCTTCTTACATCGAGGAAATCAAGATCGGCCTGGAACGAATTGGCACCACCACCATCGAAGTCGGCGGCAAAATTATTCAAACAACCACTGCCAGCTTTACCGACTTTATGGCTTATTACGAGGTTCACCTGATGAACCCAAAAGTTTTGGTGGGAATGTTCATCGGCTCCATGATGACTTTCGTTTTCTGTGGCCTGACAATGAATGCCGTGGGCAGAGCCGCTCAAAAAATGGTCGAAGAAGTGCGCCGTCAATTCCGTGAAATCAAAGGCATACTCACCGGTGAAGGCTGTCCCGATTACGCCCGTTGTGTAGAAATCTCCACCAAGGGGGCACAGCGTGAAATGCTTTTCCCCTCTCTGCTTGCCATTGCTGTTCCCATTGTGACCGGAGTGATTTTCGGAGTTACCGGAGTCATGGGTTTGCTCGTAGGAGGCCTGAGTACAGGCTTTATTATGGCTATTTTTATGGCCAATTCCGGAGGAGCCTGGGACAACGCCAAAAAATACATTGAAGAAGGGAACTACGGAGGTAAAGGAGGTGATGCCCACAAAGCTACCGTGGTGGGCGATACTGTAGGCGATCCCTTCAAAGATACTTCCGGGCCCAGCCTGAATATACTTATCAAATTGATGAGTATGGTTTCCATCGTGATGGCCGGATTGACTGTTGCCTGGAGTTTATTGTAACACAATCTGCATAAAAAAATACAGGGGTGTTTTGCATATAAATAAACTATTATGCCTACCTTTGCGGCCGCTAATGCAAAAACATTAATTCAATTCAAACCAAATGGCAACAAAAATCAGATTGCAAAGACATGGGCGAAAAGGGTACGCGTTTTACCACATAGTCGCCGCAGACAGCAGGGCACCACGAGATGGTAAGTTTATTGAGAGATTAGGTTCGTACAACCCGAACACCAATCCTGCTACAATAGATTTGAACTTCGATCGTGCTTTGTATTGGCTCGAAACCGGTGCTCAACCCACCGACACCGTACGTAACATTCTTTCCGGAGAAGGCGTTTTGTATAAAAAACACCTGAACGGCGGAGTTAAAAAAGGCGCATTCAGTGCCGAAATTGCCGAAGAGAAATTCGAAGCCTGGAAAAAGGCAAAAGAAGCAGCGCTTAATGCTAAAATATCCAGCCTGAGTGTAGCCGAAAAAGCTTTACTCAAACAACGTCTCGAAGCCGAAGCTGAAGTTCACAAGGCTAAAGCCAACGCTATCGCCAAAAAGAAAGCTGAATTGCTGCAGGATCAAGTTGATGCTGCTGCAGCCGAGCTTGCTGAAGAAACAGCTGAAACAGCTGCAGAAGTGGCTTCCGAAACTGCACCCGCAGCTGAGGCAGAACAGGCTGCTGAGCCCACAGCTGAAGCAGAACAGGCTGCAGAGCCCGCAAGCGAAGAAAGCAGCGAAAAGAAGGCCGAATAAAAAACCTTTCGGAATTTTAATTCCGAAAGAGGGAGGGATGGCAGAGTGGTCGATTGCGGCGGTCTTGAAAACCGTTGAACCGAGAGGTTCCGGGGGTTCGAATCCCTCTTCCTCCGCTAATTAATCAGTTCATTTACTGAGTTTGTATTTGTATCTATACCTGAACATGGAAATCAAAGGAAAAATTATCAGAATTTTACCCATCCAAAGCGGCGAAGGACGCAACGGACAATGGAAAAAACAAGAATTTGTTTTGGAATTCGGCGATCAATATCCTAAAATAGTATGCATTAGTCTGAGAGGAAACCGCATCGACCAATTTCCCGTCAATCTGCACGAAGAGGTTATAGTTTCTTACGATCTGGAAAGCAGGGAATACAATGGCAGGTATTATACAGACGTCAAGGCCTGGAAAATTGAAAAAGCCGGCGCTCAAGACAAGGAAAATTCTTCGGCAGACAATAGAAGTAACGAAGAATATCCTCCCGTTCAGGATTTAGCCGGGAACAACGATATGCCCTTTTAGCAGGACAGAATTTAAATCTTCTCTCCCTGCTTGTTTTCTTTTTCCACTTCTGACTCCGGTTTTTTCTCCGGATTTTCTTTACCGAACAAAGCTTCTAAGAAACCTTCCGAAGATTCTATTGCGTATTTCAGCCATTC
This sequence comes from Bacteroidales bacterium, assembly GCA_012511135.1. GTDB lineage: Bacteria > Bacteroidota > Bacteroidia > Bacteroidales > UBA1402 > UBA1402. Next base: position 2,891 of record JAAZGQ010000030.1, read on the forward strand.
CTTGGCATGTTCCCTTATTTGCTTAAACTTGCTTTTGGTGAGAAATCCGATATATTTCCCTTGTAAATAATTAAATTTTTCCAGTTGTTCTTTACTGAATTCATCCTTGAATTTTGGATAATGTGTTTTAACAAATCCCCGGTATTTCTCTTCAGTCAGTTTCCATTCTTCCAGGCTATATTGCTGATATGATTCTTCCACTTCTTCGACAAACTTTTCGAACTGCCTGATAAAAGCTTTTGGTGTAGAAGGAGCTGCGGCCTGGGCCAACATAAGACCCCAAACCAAAAAGAGCATAATAAGCCAGCTGTTTTTTGTTTTCATAATAATCCAATTGAAAAACAGGAACGAAGGTAAAGTAAAATTTCTAATTTTGGCAGTTAAAA
>JAAZGQ010000295.1 GCA_012511135.1 Bacteroidales bacterium
GCCACTGTCGTGATAGACGGCTCCTCCCCCTGAAATGCGCCGGTAAACGCCAATGTTGTTTTTACGACAATAGGCCCGGTCCAGCTCGTTTTCCAGCAACTGGTTGCAACCGATTATTACCGACGGAAAATTGATATACAGCAACAAGGCCGAATCCCTGCCTTTGAAAAGCACTTCTTCGGCAGCCAGATTCCAGGCTGTCTCATTACGCTTGCTGCATATAATTCTCATAAGTTCAGCCGATTCATTTTACATTGAAAGCCTTACGCAATTCCTCGATTTCTTCTTCACCAATGGGCTGCAGAGGGCCTATAGCCGAAGCCATCACCAGCGAATGGGCACTGAATTCAGCCACCTCGAGGTAATCGAAAGTTTGCAGCAATTTGTCACCGGTCACAATGACACAATCGTTTTCGACCAGGATGGCCCTATTACGGCCCAGCATATCGGCTACCTTGTCGATTTCCTGATAGTGAAGTCCAAACGGAATACTGGGCACATCCTGCAAAAAGATCCAGCTTTCGGGAATGGTACGGACATCAAATTTGGTGCCCGATACAGCAAATGCCATCAGATTGGGGGGCTGAGTAGTAATTATCGAATTGATCTGCGGATTTTTCTGATAAATGCGGTGATGCAAAGCCACCGACCGGCTGGGAGTCTTGCCGGCTTCGGCCATGCCGTCCCTGACTTGCACAATGTTTTCGGGTTGTACATCCCAACGCGGCACATTGGGCGAAGTGATCAGGAAATCGTTGTTGCGCCAGCGTACCGAAACAGTGCCGTAGGTTGAAATCATCAGCCCCTGATCGCAGGAGCGGCGGATGATTTTGCACATCAAAGTACGTATGGCTCTTTCGTCCGAAGGATAGGACACATCCATAAAATGGCTGATATTGTGGGGAATTCTGGCGTGAAATTCGTCGATCTTTTCGTCGCTCAGGAGCCTGAGTTTGCCCAATCGCCCGGCGTTGACCAAAGTGCGGCAACAAAACTCCAGGGTCTCGAATCGCTGATAGGCATCCATCATGTCTGTACCACCCAATACCACCCCGTGATTCTCGAGTATTACTGCTTTGTATTTTTGCTGTTTGAATACCTCGGCAATGTTACGGCCCAATTGCTCGCTCCCGGGGCAGGCGTAGGGAGCGTAACCGATTTCTCCGCAAATATTTTTGGCCTGGGGGATAATGTTGGTATTGGGTATCTGCCTGGCTATACTAAAAGCGACCAGGCCGGGAGGATGGGCATGAATGACCGCCCTGATCTCGGGCCTGGTGTCGTAGATAGCCTTGTGAAAAGGATATTCCGAAGAGGGTTTATGCTCTCCGACAATTTTGCCGTCGGGTTTCACACAAACGATATCTCTGGGGCTGAGGGTGCCCTTGTCTATGCCCGAAGGCGTGACCCAAATGTCCCCGTTTTCGTCCCTGATGGAAATATTGCCACCAGAGGTAGTGGTCATGCCACTATGATAAATGCGGCTGATTATCACATTGATCTGTTCGGCCGGATGCATGAATTTAGTGTCTAACTGTTTCATAGTTGCAATAATATATTTAATGCTATTGATACTTTCTTAATTGTTCAAAGAAACTCCAGACCAGTATGCCCGAAGCCACGGAGACATTGAGGGAATGTTTGGTGCCGTATTGAGGTATTTCCACGCAATGATGGCAGAGATCGAGCGCTTCCTGCTGAACGCCTTTGACCTCGTTGCCCAGCACCAGGGCATATTTTTGCCCGGAATCCA
>JAAZGQ010000296.1 GCA_012511135.1 Bacteroidales bacterium
AAGTGGGAAATCCGCAATAGCCGCAGTTCAACTCCTGCTCCCCCTTGCGGCTGCCAAGAAGAACTACCGCCTGTGATTGCCGGATATTACCGGCATCTCTGGCAAAAGAAGCCCGCTGGTTTTTTAAACCTATCTCTTCCATCTTTTTTGCCAGGATTTCCAGGTCATCACCGCTGACACAACTGAGCTCAAGACGGTCCATTCCTTTGGCTTTGGGAGCCGTGCGAGCTGCGGTCATCATACGTCTGGCCACTTCAAGTGCGGCCTGAATTGTGGTGTTTTTTTCGTTTTCTATCATAATTACAAAAAATTATTTATTATTCGTTTGCCATGAATAAACACTTTGCTTTCGTCGGCCAAAGTGCTGGCAAAAACATAATCACGGCCTCCCTCTTTGAGAGCCAACTTTTTTCGCAAAGCATCTACCCCCACAGGGAAATTGCGTACGACCAAATTGGCCTGCAGCAAGTCTGGAAGTTGCTTGTGAAATTCTCTGGGCTTTGCGGCTAAAAAAGCTTTTATTTCGAATATTTTCCCGGGAAAAGCGGGTTTAACTGTATCCGAAGTATACAAATGACTGTTTTTATGCAATTTCTCCATACCGAATTCCTGAGCGGGTCCGACAAAAGCTCCAGCCTTTAATACAGAAGCATTGGGCTCATATAAATACTTTCCGGGTCGGGAGCAATAAGCGCAACTTGCTTTTGCTTCGCTGCTTCTTGTAAAACGATAGACCTGTGCGTCCGCATTTTTCCTCAAATTTACAGCCGTAATTTCGGGCTCGGTTGTTTTCCGTTTTGCCTCGAGAAGAAACAAGACTTCTTTGCAATCGTTGTCAACCGAAAGCACATGAATCTGAGTGGTATGGGGCAAGGCCTTCAATGCAAGCGACAAATCTATCATAGGCGAAAGCTTTAATAATACCAAATCGGACTTTTGCAACAATTCGGCATATATAATGCTTACATCGGGACTGCAATCCTGCAGAGCAACCAATTTCCCTCCACTCCGATCACGCCGGGAGGGATCCACATAAATAAAATCCAGTTTGTGTGCTTGTTTTAAATATTCTTCTGAACCGGCATTTACAACCTGGATACCGGGACGGGTTAAGGCCTTGAAATTATGGACTGCTATCCGACATAATTCAGGCTCTTTTTCCACATAAAAAAATTGACCGAAAAGCTCTGAGAGAAAAAATGTATCTACTCCTAAGCCTCCGGTTAAATCGGCAGCGCTCAAATCTGCCGGTTTTGAGTCTCTTCCTGTCTCATCACCTCCACTTAAACCGACTTCGGCAAAATTTTCCAACTTTGCGCTGCACCCAGCTAAATCCTTGATTTTGATTTGCTCCTTTTGCTTAGCCTGAAAGATCGATTTAATTAAATCTCTCTTATAACAAGCAGTTAATTGTGAAGAACTTTGCTCCAAGGATAAACTCCTGGGAAACAACAGCTCAGGACAAGAATACCAGGCTGGTATTTTATGCACAATATGCTGGAATCCTGATATTTGATTAAGAACAAAATAAGAATCCAGCTCTTTTGAATCATGCAACTGCAAAGCAAGTTTGCGAACATCCTCTTTTAAATGTTCCCGAATAAAATGATATTCTTTACTCTCTTTGGTATATGCCGCCAGATACATGAATCGGATTTTTTACAAAGATAAAGAATTCGGCCGGCCAAAACCAGGTGAATTAATTTTAAGCGCTCAAATCTCTGCTTAACACTGTTTTTGCTTACATTTGTGTTTTCGTTTGAAATTACGCCTATGAACCCTGTCGACAGCCTCAAAAAATTGGATTTCAAAGACACTTCTTTTGCCAATCTGATGGTAAAACGCATTTTCAATGTTTTGCTGATCTTCAGTAAATACGATTTTTTTATGCTCGAAGATGACGGCAGGGTCGATGAGCAGATATTTAACGAATACATTTCGCTTAATCTGCGCTATCCACCTCGTTTTACTCAGGTATCAACCAAAAAGGAAGCTCTTAAACAACTCAAACAAAACAATTATGAGTTGATCATATATATGCCCAGCGACAAAAGCAACGAGCATTTTGAGATTGCAAAGCAAATAAAACACAAATGGCCTAACATTCCCATCGTGGTACTGACTCCTTTCTCCAGGGAAGTTTCTCAATACCTGGCTAATGCCGATACCAGTGCCATCGATTATGTGTTCAGCTGGCTGGGAAATTCCGATTTAATGCTGGCCATTGTGAAGCTTGTGGAAGATAGAATGAATGTGGAAGAAGATGTCAAATCTGTTGGTGTGCAGGTAATAATGTTGGTTGAAGATTCCATCCGTTTTTATTCTTCGATTTTACCGGATATTTACAAATACATTCTGGAGCAATCAAGAAACTTTGCCACCGAAGCACTGAACGGGCACCAACGTACGCTCAGAATGAGAGGAAGACCCAAGATCTTGCTGGCTCGCAGTTACGAGGAAGCCATGGAGATTCACGAAAAATACAAGGACTATATGCTGGGGGTCATCTCGGATGTTAGTTTTATCAAGGGGGGCAAAAAAAATCAGAATGCCGGCTTTCTTTTTTGCAACGAAATACGAAAATACGATAATGTGCTGCCCATCATTATTAATTCCTCTGAAGCTTCCAACCAGACTTTTGCGGAACAATACGAAATGGGCTTTATACAAAAAGGATCTAAAACCTATTCCAGGGAACTCAGACGACTGCTAACCGACACTTTTGGTTTTGGTGATTTTGTGTTTAAAAATCCTCAAACCGGCGAAGAAGTGGCTCGCATTCAAAATATACAGGAACTGCAGGCAGCAATTTTCGATATCCCGGACGATTCTTTGCGCTATCATTTTGAACGCAATCATGCCTCGCGCTGGTTGTTCTCCAGGGCCATGTTTCCCATTGCCCGTTTTATGAAAGCCATTCCCATTCAGGATTACGAAGACACTACCCCGGTAAGGAAAATGCTTTTCGATGCCATCGTTCTCTATCGCAAAGTCAAAAACCAAGGCATCATCGCCGAATTTCAAAAAGGACGTTTTGACAAGTATTCCAATTTTGCCCGCATTGGCGAAGGTTCGCTTGGCGGCAAGGGCAGAGGACTTGCTTTTATGGATATTATGCTCAAAAGTCATCCGGAACTAAAAAATTACGACAGCATACATGTAGGCATCCCCAAAACCCTGGTCTTATGTACGGATATTTTCGATGAATTCATGGAAAATAACCAACTACACGAACTGGCGCTGACCGATCAGCCGGATGAAATTATTCTTGATCATTTTTTGAAGGCTCATCTGCCCGCCTGGTTACTCGAAAACCTGAGTGCCTTTGTTGATGTAGTCCGTAAACCCATAGCCATACGTTCCTCGAGTTTATTGGAAGATGCCCATTATCAG
>JAAZGQ010000297.1 GCA_012511135.1 Bacteroidales bacterium
CAAATGTTTCAATATGCACCAGGAGTTTCTCGACTCCGGCGATATGCGCAACACCAAATGGTAAAATGACCCGAATATTCCTGGTTGGATACATGGGCGCCGGCAAAACCAAGCTGGGACAGGCCATTGCCAAAGAACTGCGGCTTTCTTTTGTAGACTTGGATCAATACATCGAAGAACGACGCTTTAAGCCTATTGCGGCAATTTTCTCCGAATTGGGCGAGGAAGGATTTCGCAAAATTGAACAATCCTGCCTGTACGAAGCAGCCCAATTCGAGAATGTGCTAATAGCTACCGGCGGAGGCACCGCCTGTTTCGAAGATAACATAGACTACATGAACTCACAGGGTGATACTGTCTACATTCAACTCAGCGCCGAAGATTTATTCAAAAGACTCAACCGAAAAAAACAAAACCGTCCACTGCTCAGTAAGGTCAATAACGAAGATTTACAAACCAGAATCGCTGAGATGCTCAACCATAGAGAAAGCTTTTATAAACAGGCCAAATACATCCTGCCCACCGGAGGGCTTAACAAAGAAGAATCGCTGATACTTTTCAAACAGATTTATTCAAAGTCCCCAAGCTCCACGATCTAGGCTACGGTATTGTATGGCTTCGGCAATATCCCGGGTACGCAAGTGCTCCGAAGCGTCCAGATCTGCAATGGTACGTGCTACTTTAAGGATACGACTGTAGGCTCTGGCAGAAAGATCCAGTTTTTCCATGGCATTTCTTAGCAAAACATAGGCATTGGGCTCCGCCCGGGCGTAACGCTGTACCTGCTTAGAGCTCATTTGGGCATTGCAAAACAATCCCGTCTCGGCCTTAAAGCGATCGTTCTGCAGGTGTCTGGCTTGTATTACTCTTTCTCTGATACTGAGGCTGCTTTCCTGCTTCCCGGCACTACTCAGTTGTTCGTACCCCAGCGGGACAATTTCCATCTGTAAATCGATGCGATCCATCAAGGGACCCGAAATACGATGTATGTATTTATGCACCTGGGCTGCAGTACATACACATTCTTTGCCGGGGTGATTGTAATAACCGCAGGGACAGGGATTCATCGAAGCCACCAGCATAAAACCAGCCGGATAGCGAATAGCGTAGCGGGAACGGGCGATACTGATACTGCGATCTTCCAGCGGTTGTCGCAACACTTCTAGTACAGAGCGCTGAAATTCGGGCAATTCATCCAAAAACAAGACTCCGTTGTGAGCCAGCGAAATCTCTCCGGGTTGAGGATTGCTGCCCCCTCCTATCATTGCCACTGAACTTATACTATGATGCGGCGAACGAAAAGGACGACTTGTCAGCAGCGAACAACGGGTATCCATCTTGCCGGCCACCGAATGAATCTTGGTAGTTTCGAGGGCTTCGTCCAGACTCATGGGCGGTAAAATGCCCGGAATGGCTTTGGCCATCATGGTCTTGCCGGAACCGGGCGGACCTATCATCACGATATTATGCCCTCCGGCGCAGGCCACCTCAATGGCTCTCTTAGCCTGCTCCTGGCCTTTGACTTCGGCAAAATCTACTTCGGGTACAGATTGAGTTTCATCAAAAAAATCCAGATTGAGAGTAAAAGGTTCTGGCCGATTTTCTCCCTTTAGAAAAGCAATGACTTCGCTAAGATGCTGCATTCCGTACACATCCAATCCTTCCACTACAGCAGCCTCTGCTGCATTTCTATATGGCAATATCAGGCGCCTAAGACCCATGTCTCTGGCGGCCAAAGCAATGGGTAAAGCACCTCTTATCGCCTGCAGATTGGCATCCAGCGAAAGCTCTCCGACAAAAAGGCTGTCTTTAAGCGCTTCAACCGGCACATATTCTCCGGCTGCCATCAGACCTACACTCAGTGGAAGATCGTAACCCGAACCTTCTTTGCGCAAATCACCGGGAGCCATATTAATAACTACTTGTTTGCGGGGAATATCCATGCCGCAATATTGCAAAGCGGAAGCTACACGTTCGTGACTTTCGCGCACCGCGTTATCGGGCAAGCCCACCAGACTGAAACGAATTCCACGGGACACGTGTACCTCCACATAGACGGGGATGGCTCCAATTCCCTGAATGGCTGCTGATATTAGTTTTACATACATAATCATTAATTTTCTGCAAATATACATTTTATTAATCTATAATTTATACAAGGAGATAAAATGTTATTCGTATTTCCCAGACCTGAGAAATAAGTCGTTTTATGAAGGAATATGAATATAATGCCTATTTTTGCACAAGTTTATTTCTAAAAATGCTATGAAAAAATCGCCTCTGCTTCTTTGCCTGCTCTTTACAGGACTGGCCTCTGGTTTGTTGGCCCAACTCCCGTACACCAATCCGGCCTTGTCGCACGAAGCCCGTGCCCAAGACCTTCTAAACCGGCTCACTCTGGAAGAAAAAGTAGCCCTCATGCAGGACCAATCGGCAGCGGTGCCCAGATTGGGAGTGCCCGAGTTTGGCTGGTGGAACGAAGCCTTGCACGGAGTGGCCCGAAGCGGTTATGCCACCGTTTTTCCCCAAGCTATAGGCATGGCCGCCAGCTTTGACGAAGACGCTGTCTTCAGGACCTTCACCGCCGTCAGCGATGAGGCCAGGGCAAAAGCCACCCACAGCAAACAGGTGGAAGGCCGGCGGGGAAAGTACAGAAACCTGACTTTTTGGACACCCAACATAAACATATTCAGAGATCCCCGCTGGGGACGCGGCCAGGAAACTTATGGCGAAGATCCCTATCTGACCACCCGCCTTGGAGTAGCCGTGGTCAAGGGCCTGCAAGGGCCTGACGACAGCCACTACGCCAAGGCCATGGCCTGCGCCAAACACTATGCTGTTCACAGCGGACCCGAATGGAACCGTAACAGTTTCGACGCCAAAAGCATTCAACCTGAAGACTTGTAGGAAACCTACCTGCCCGCTTTCAGAGC
>JAAZGQ010000298.1 GCA_012511135.1 Bacteroidales bacterium
AGAAAATCATATTCACGGTTGTTGCGGACATTGTCCTGCTGGGATTTATATTTCTCGATCAAAGCCGCTGAATTTTCAATGTCGATTTTGCAAGTCATAATTCTGTCAGTACAGGTTTTGACTTCTGCCTTAAAATTCTCGATACGGGTTTCAAGTCCGGCAATATTGTCTTCCAGGTCTTGTACTTCGAGAGGAAGTTCGCCACGTAGAATCTTGATCTTGTCAATTTCGGAGGCCGCTACCTGTAATTCGTATAAGGCTTTGAGCTTCTCCTCAACAGAAATTTCTTTGGGTTCAGCTTTAGTTATATCCACGCTCATATCTATATAAAATTTTGTGATTTAGCTGTTTAACAATAAAAAACCGGATTCGTTTCCCTTTGGGATGAATGGACGGCAAAGTTAGCAAAATTTTTTGAAATTAATTCTACAAATAAGTCTTTTGTAAATTGCTCGGTTTCGTAATGCCCGGCATCTATAAGTAACAATTTATCATCCACTTCGGCAAATTGATGATACTTTATGTCGGCTGTGATAAAAGCATCTGCCCCTGCTGCTATGGCTGCGGTTATAAATTCGCTGCCCGAACCTCCGCAGACTGCTACTTTTTTTATTGTTCTTCCTGTCAAAGCTGAATGTCTCAACATTTTACATCCAAACTTTTGTTTTACTCTTTTCAAAAAATCTTTTTCGTCCAGATCCTGCTCCAAAAAGCCTGTCATACCGGCTCCGGCATTGAGTGTGTCGGCTCTGGGAACTAAAATGGAAGTCGAGCTCAGATTCATTTTTTCGCAAATCTTAGCGTTCACACCTTCCATGACAGCATCCACGTTGGTATGTCCGGCATAAATGGCCATCTTGTTTTGTATGGCTTTAATCAAAGAACGCTCCATGGAATTTTTTCCTGTAATGCTTTTGATTCCCTTAAAAATCAAGGGATGATGAGAAACCACCATGTTGCATCCCGTATCAAGGGCTTCGTCTAACACAGCTTCAGACACATCCAGACAAACCAATACTGCTTTGACCTGAGCAGTCGGATCGCCCAGTATCAAACCGGCGTTATCGTAGTCCTCCTGGAGATTGAGAGGAGCAAAATCTTCAATCAATTTACAAATATCCTGAACTTTCATTCCTTATTTTTTGAAGCAACTATTTTGAGTTGCAGTTCATCCAATTGTTCCTGATCGATTGTTGAAGGAGCATCTATCATTACGTCCCTGCCCGAGTTGTTTTTGGGGAAGGCAATGCAATCCCTGATGGAATCAAGGCCGGCAAACATCGAGACGCAACGGTCAAAACCAAAAGCAATGCCACCGTGAGGAGGTGCTCCGTATTTGAAGGCGTTCATCAGAAAACCAAAACGTTGCGCCGCTTTTTCTTCGCTAAAACCTAATATCTCAAATATTTTAGCCTGTAATTGGCTGTCGTGTATACGAATGGAACCTCCTCCCAATTCCACTCCGTTAATTACCATGTCGTAAGCATTAGCCCTGACCAGAGAAGGATCTTTGTCCAGCAGTGGAATATCTTCGGGTTTAGGCGAAGTAAACGGATGGTGCATGGCATAATAGCGGGCTGTTTCTTCGTCCCATTCAAACATGGGAAAATCAATCACCCACAAGGGAGCAAAGGTGTTTTTATCGCATAAGCCCAGACGCCGGCCCATTTCCAGGCGCAATTCGCTCAGGGCTTTTCTTGTAGCTTGTTTGGCCCCTGACAAAATCAGTATTAAATCTCCCGGGCGGGCTTTGCAGGCTTCTGCCCAGGCTTTCAGGTCGTCCTGGGTATAAAATTTATCAACCGAAGATTTAAAGCTGCCATCGGCCTCGCAACGCACATAAACCATGCCTTTGGCTCCAATCTGAGGCCGCTTGACGTATTCTGTCAGCTCGTCGAGTTGTTTACGGGTATAAGTAGCAGAAGCGGGAGCACAAACAGCACCAACGTATTCAGCCTGATCAAAAACATTGAAGCCACGTCCGGAACTAATATCTTTAATTTCAACCAAAGGCATGCCAAAGCGCAGATCGGGTTTATCACTACCGTAATAACGCATGGCATCGGCCCAGCTCATCCGCCTGAAGGCTTCTTTGAATTCGATGCCTTTGATTTCTTTGAACAAATAACGGATCAAGCCTTCGAAAGTGTTCAATATGTCTTCTTGTTCAATAAAAGACATTTCACAGTCTATCTGGGTAAACTCGGGTTGACGATCGGCTCTCAAGTCTTCGTCCCTGAAACATTTTACCAGTTGAAAATAACGATCGTAGCCCGACACCATCAACAATTGCTTAAACATTTGAGGCGATTGGGGTAAGGCATAAAACTCACCGGGATTCATCCTGGAAGGCACCACAAAATCTCTGGCTCCTTCTGGAGTAGAGTTAATCAGTACAGGGGTTTCGATTTCGAGGAAGCCCTGATGATCCAGATAGTTTCGGGTGGCCATAGCCATTTTATGCCTCAATTGCATATTTCTGCTCAAAGGAGGACGCATCAGATCCAGGTAGCGATAAGTCATTCTGAGTTCGTCTCCCCCGTCGGATTGCTCTTCGATGGTAAAAGGAGGCGTAGCTGATGCATTCAGCACCTTGATTTCGTCCAGCTTGATTTCAATGTCACCGGTGGCCATTTGGGGATTCTTACCGGAACGTTCCCTGACCAGGCCTCGTACTTGAATCACCCACTCCCTGCCCATTTTATTTACCAATTCGATGCAAGCAGCATCGGCTTCCTGATCCACTATCAATTGAGTCAGACCATAACGGTCACGAAGATCCACAAAAGTCATGGCACCCATTTTGCGTATACGTTGCACCCAACCGGCCAGACAAACCTTTTTATTTACATCATGAATACGGAGTTCTCCGCAAGTATGTGTTCTGAACATAAACTTCTTTGTTTAAGACTGCAAAGGTACATTTTCCGATGATATTATAAATAAACTGCGTATAAATTTTATTCTTTAACCTATTGAGCCTTTTGAGATCTACAAAATTTGTGTTTCCTTTGCACTCACATAGAATAGACTACTTACATCTTTTTATAACCCTATGAATCAAGATCTTAATAAAGTGCTCGTGTTGGGATCCGGCGCTTTAAAAATCGGACAGGCAGGCGAATTTGATTACTCAGGCTCGCAAGCCCTCAAAGCTTTGCGCGAAGAAGGCATTCGTTCCGTTCTGGTTAACCCCAACATTGCAACCATTCAAACCTCTGAAGGCATTGCTGATAGCGTTTATTTTCTGCCGGTAACTCCTTACTTTGTAGAAAAAATTATTGAAAAAGAACGCCCCGATGGCATCTTGTTAGCATTTGGTGGACAGACAGCCCTGAATTGCGGTACGGAACTCTATCTTTCGGGAGTACTCGAAAAATACAAGGTGAAAGTACTTGGCACTTCGGTAGAAGCCATCATGTACACCGAAGACCGGGATCTGTTCGTTAAAAAATTAAACGAAATTGAGCTGAAAACTCCGGTAAGCCAAGCTGTAGAAACAATGGAGGCAGCCCTGAAGGCAGCCGATAAAATAGGCTATCCGGTTATGATCCGCTCGGCCTATGCCCTGGGAGGTCAAGGCAGCGGCATTTGCACAAATCAGGAAGAATTTATAAACCTGGCCCAAAATGCCTTCTCGTTCTCTAAACAGATTCTGATAGAAGAATCACTCAAAGGATGGAAAGAAATAGAATTCGAGGTAATCCGGGACAAAAACGACCATTGTTTTACCGTTGCCAATATGGAGAACGTGGATCCCCTGGGTATTCACACCGGAGAATCCATCGTGGTAGCCCCTACCTGCTCCCTGGACGATGTTGAGCTCAATATGCTGATAGAACTCTCCAAACAATGCGTCCGGCATTTGGGCATAGTAGGTGAATGCAATATTCAATATGCCTTTAATTCGGAAACCGATGATTACCGTATTATTGAGGTGAACGCCCGACTAAGTCGCTCCTCGGCACTGGCCTCCAAGGCCACCGGCTATCCTCTTGCCTTTGTAGCAGCCAAACTGGCTTTGGGCTACACCCTGGATCAGATCGGCAAAATGGGAACCAGCAATTCTGCCTATTTAGCTCCGCAACTCGACTACATCATTTGCAAAATACCCCGCTGGGACTTAACCAAATTTGCCGGCGTTTCGCGCGAAATAGGTTCCTCCATGAAATCCGTGGGCGAAATAATGTCCATAGGAAAATCTTTTGAAGAAATAATTCAAAAAGGCCTGCGTATGATCGGCCAGGGAATGCACGGTTTTGTAGGAAACGACGGCGCTGTATTTGACGATCTCGACCAGGAGCTCTCCCGCCCTACCGATTTACGCATTTTTGCCATTGCCGACGCCTTGGAAAAAGGCTATACTGTGGAGCGTATTTGTGAGTTGACCAAAATAGATCCCTGGTTTGTCAATAAACTCAAGAACATCTACGATTACACCCTGGTATTGAAACAATACAAGGACATAGAAGACCTGTCCGAAGATATTTTGCTCGAAGCTAAACGCCTGGGCTTTTCTGATTTTCAGATTGCCCGCTTTGTCGAAAATCCCAAAGGCAACATGGAGAAAGAAAATATCCGTGTACGCAACCGGCGCAAACAACTGGGTGTTTTACCTATGGTGAAACGCATTAACACAGTGGCTTCGGAGCATCCCGAATTGACCAATTATCTTTATCTCACTTACGAAGGCTCAGAGCATGACATTCCTTATTATGTCAACGAAAAATCTGTGGTGGTTCTTGGCTCAGGAGCATATCGCATCGGCAGTTCAGTTGAATTCGACTGGTGTTCGGTAAATGCCATACAAACAGCTCACGGCCTGGGCTATAAATCAATCATGATCAATTACAATCCAGAAACCGTATCAACCGATTACGAGATGTGCGACAGGCTGTATTTTGACGAATTGAGTTTTGAGCGTGTGATGGATGTTATAGATCTGGAGCAACCCAAAGGTGTAATCGTTTCTGTCGGGGGCCAGATACCCAACAACCTGGCTATGAAACTTCATCGCCAGCAAGTGCCTATTTTGGGCACCTCACCGGTTTCTATTGACCGGGCCGAAAACCGGCACAAATTCTCGAGTATGCTCGATCAATTAGGAATCGATCAACCTGCCTGGAAAGAACTGACAAATCTGGGAGATATCAAAGAATTTACCGAGAAGGTTGGATATCCCGTCTTGGTTCGTCCGTCCTATGTGCTATCCGGCGCAGCCATGAACGTCTGTTACGACGAAGAAGATCTGGAAAGCTTCCTGACTATGGCAGCCAAAGTGTCTAAAGAGTTTCCTGTGGTGGTTTCTCAATTTTTACAAAACACCAAAGAAGTGGAATTTGACGCCGTCGCTCACAACGGCAATGTGGTAGAATACGCTATCTCCGAACATGTGGAATTTGCCGGCGTACACTCGGGAGATGCCACCCTGGTTTTCCCGGCACAGAAAATCTATTTTGCCACAGCCAGGCGCATCAAGAAAATAAGCCGCTGCATAGCTAAAGAGCTAAATATCAGTGGACCTTTTAATATTCAATTTTTGGCCAAAAACAACGAAGTCAAGGTTATTGAATGCAATCTGAGGGCTTCCAGAAGCTTCCCCTTTGTGTCCAAAGTGCTTAAGCGTAATTTTATTGACACAGCTACCCGCATCATGCTGGATGCCCCCTACGAAAATGCCGACAAAAACGCCTTTGATATTCACTGGATAGGAGTTAAAGCATCTCAATTTTCTTTCTCTCGTTTGGACAATGCCGATCCTGTGCGGGGTATAGATATGTCCTCTACCGGAGAAGTAGGCTGCCTGGGCGACGATTTTAGTGAAGCCTTGCTGAACGCCATGATTGCCACGGGTTTTCATATTCCCGACAAGAAAAAGGGAATAATGGTCTCTTCGGGAGGAACCAAATCAAAGGTTGATTTGCTGGACGCCTGCATCATGTTACAGGAGTATGGTTATCCTATTTATGCCACCGGGGGAACCCAGCAATTTTTGAAAGAACACGGTGTCAAAGCCGAATTGGTACACTGGCCAGACGAAAGCCAGGATAAAAGGCAAATCCTGAACATGATTTCAGCACGCGCTTTTGATCTGATTATCAATATCCCCAAAAATCTGACTAAAAGAGAGCTTACTAACGGCTACAAAATTCGCCGGGCTGCAACAGATCACAACATTCCGCTGATTACCAATGCCAGGTTGGCAGCTGCCTTTATTGAGGCCTTCTGCACCTTGACTATCAAAGACATCCAAATTAAAAGCTGGCAAGAATATATTTAATTTACTATTATCGCTATATGGGAGGCTTTTTTGGAACCATCTCCAATTCTAGTTGTATCAGAGACCTTTATTACGGCATTGACTACAACTCACACCTGGGAACACGCCGGGGAGGCATGGCCACTTTATCAAACGGCAAGTTTTACAGAGCAATACACAATTTAGAAAATGCCTATTTTCGCTCTAAATTCGAACCCGAGCTATCCTCTTTTTTTGGAAACTCAGGTATAGGTGTCATCAGTGATACCGACCCCCAACCCATTGTTATCAATTCTCATTTGGGAAAATTTGCCATAGTGACGGTGGCCTGTGTTAACAATATCAAAGAACTCGAAAAGGAATTGCTCGACGCCGGCAGACATTTTGCCGAGCTAAGCTCCGGACAAACCAACCAAACAGAACTGATCGCCCTGTTAATTACCGAAGGCAATACTTTTCTGGAAGGAATAGAATTGGTCTTCAAAAAAGTGAAGGGTTCCTGTTCTATGCTCATTCTTACCGAGGAGGGAATTATTGTTGCGAGGGATAAATTCGGACGTACCCCCATTGTCATTGGCAAAAAAGAAGGGTCCTACGCTGCCTCCAGCGAGCCCTGTGCTTTTCCCAACCTTGATTTTGAAACAGACTACTGCCTGGGTGCCGGAGAAGTAGTGCTGCTCCGGTCTAATTTTATGCAACAATTGCGTGAACCCAACAAACGCAAACAAGTATGCTCTTTTTTATGGGTCTATTTCGGGTATCCTGTATCAGACTATGAAAA
>JAAZGQ010000031.1 GCA_012511135.1 Bacteroidales bacterium
AAAGGGGAGCCGACATCAGGCTCCCCTTTCTACTTGTTTTACACCCTTGATGGTTTTTATTTTTTTAATCAGGGCTTCCAGTTGACGGGCATCCTGTACTACTACCGATAAATAGCCTCTGAACAGCCCGTCGTTGGAATCAATACGAACGGAACGCAAACCCAGGTCGCTCTCTTTGGAAATAAGCGAACTGATGTTGGTGACTATACCTATGTCGTCTTTGCCGACCACCTCCAGGCTGGCAGCATATCTTCCACTTCCCGATTTGCCGGCCCAGCGGGCCTTCACGATGCGGTAAGGAAAACGGGATTTCATTTGGGGCGCATTGGGACAATCTACCCGGTGAATTTTAATTCCCCCGGTAACGGATACAAAACCAAAGACCTCATCACCGTAAATCGGATGGCAACATTTGGACAGAGTAAAGTCCAGACCTTTCAGATTTTGATCTATCACCAGAATATCTTCTTTGGTCTGCTGCATTTGAGGAGGCAGCGTTTCGATGATATAATTTTCGGCGGGAGTAGCCGGTAATACCTCATGTGTACTTTTATCTGAATGGAACCATTCCAGATACTGATCGATTACCTGATTCAATTCCAGCTGTTCTTCGCCCAGGGCTGCGTAAAAATCCGTCAGGGTTTTAAATTTAAATTTTCGCATTACCCTGGTCATGACCCCTTCGTCAAAGTCAATCTTGCGGTTTTTCATGCGTCGGTGTAAAATTTCCCGACCGTAGTCCGCCTGTTTCAGGGTTTGTTCCTTCAGGGTTTGCTTGATTCGGTTACGGGCTCTGGCCGTTACCACGTAGTTCAGCCAATCTTGCCTTGGACTTTGGTTGGCACCGCTTTGGATTTCGACGGCATCCCCGTTTTTGAGCGGATAACGTATGGGTACATTTTTGCCGTTCACCCGGGCTCCCACACATTTATTACCCAATGCCGTATGGATGTTGTAGGCAAAATCAAGCACTGTGGCTCCGGCAGGCAACTTGCAAAGTTCTCCCTTGGGAGTAAAAACATAGATCTCTTTTTCGTACAACTCCAGTTTGAAGGCATCCATCAGCCTCAAAGAATCGCTTTCCTGATTGCTGAGGACTTCGCGGATATGGGTCATCATTTCGTCCAGACCCTCTTCGCTGCGAATACCTTTATATCTCCAGTGTGCAGCCAGACCCCTCTCGGCAATTTCGTCCATTCTGGCACTTCGAATCTGCACTTCCACCCAACGCCCGCCAGGGCCAAGTACCGTGGTGTGCAGTGATTCATAACCATTGCTTTTGGGAATGGACAACCAGTCTTTCAGCCTTGAGGGATTGGGCTGATACATGTCAGTAATCAGTGAATAGACCTGCCAGCAATCTGACTTTTCTCTCTCCCGGCCGGTATCAATTATTACCCTGATGGCAAAAAGATCGAAAATGTTATCAAAAGAAATCTGCTGTTTGCGTAGTTTGTTCCAGATAGAATAAATGGATTTCACTCTGCCTTTGATTTCGAAGGGAACATTCAGATTCTCGCTGAGTTTTTGTCTGACCGGTTCTATGAATGCCTGAATGTATTCATCTCTTGATCGCCTGGTTTCGTCCAGCTTACGGGCAATTTCATCGTAAATGACCCGCTGGGTAAACTTTAGGGACAGGTCCTCCAGTTCGGTTTTAATCGTATACAAACCCATGCGGTGAGCCAGGGGTACATAGAGCGAAAACACCTCCCGGGCAATTTGCTCCTGCATATCTGCAGGGTAATGCTTAAGCATCCTCATCGTATTCAAACGATCGGCCAGGAGAATCAGTATCACTCTGGCATCCTGAGCAAAAGAAAGCAATAGATTTCTAAAGTTTTCGCTGTCAAAAACGATGTTGCGGTCATAGAGTTCGTTCACCTTAATCAGCCCTTGCATGATATTACCCACCGAAGGACCAAAATCTTGCTCAATTTGTTTGAGTTCCAGGCTTCGAATCAATTTGGAATCGTATAACAATGCACTAATGACCGACGAACGTTTCATTCCGATTTCGCGGGCTACCACCAGAGCATTCTGAACACAGCGCTCCAGTGGCTGTACATCGGGCACCGGACGCTCCAGCAGTTCCTCCTCTATGGCATTTTTCCAGATAGAGCGTATTTTGTCGATATGGCCGGGAAGTATATAACCACGCGTCAGTCTCAACAATTGACGGTAGATACTTACTATATTCCGGCTCTCAGGCTGAGTGATAATCATAAGGACACATTAAAAGTCTTGTAAAAATACAATTTTTTCTATCAAAATAAGCTACCTTTGCCCTAATTATTAGCAGCTCAAAAATTATGAGACACATCGCTATTACAGGAGACTTGGGCAGCGGCAAGAGCAGTGTGGCCAAAATCATTTGCCAAAAAGCCGGTTACGACTATTTTTCAACAGGCTCGCTTCAGCGAAAACTGGCGGCCGAAAAAGGGATGAATACCCTGGAGTTGAATTATTTGTCGGAGAAAACCAACGAAATTGACGACTACATCGATGCTTTTCTCAAAAACATCGATACAGACAAAAGCATCAAAAAACCCATCGTTTTAGATTCCCGTCTGGCCTGGCATTTTGTAAAAAGTGCTTTTAAGGTCTACCTCAGAGTCCAGCCCGAGATAGCCGCACAAAGAGTGATGGCAGACAAAGCACGCAGCAACGAACCACAGACAGCCGATTTGGAAGAAACTAAAAACAGCCTGCTCGAGCGCCAGAAAGTCGAAGCCAGACGATTCAAAAAACTCTATCGCATCGATTATCTCAAAACAGAAAATTACGACCTGGTGATAGACACTTCGCGGCTTAACCCCGAAGAAGTGGCTGCTCAAATACTTGCTGCCGCAGATCCCCTGAGCATACTAAGCGAAGAAGACCTTAGGCAAATACAGGCCAGGGGCATACGAGCAGAACAAATTCAGGAACAACTCAAAAGTTTTGTGCAGGGCTTCCCTTACCTAAAACTGGCAGCATCGGCTTCCATAGAAAACGGCATACTCAACATACAACACGATCAGGAAAACAACCTGCTCGAAGCCTGGGAGCATTATCAGGAGAGCCGGCACAAAGTGATAAAATTTGTACCTGCCTCGGGGGCAGCCAGCAGAATGTTCAAAGATCTGTATGCTTTTTTGGAATCAGAATCACAGGAACCCTTAGGTCAGGCCGAAAAAATTTTTATTAGCCACTGCGGTTGCTTTGCCTTTTCGGAAGAACTCAACAAATCTTGTTTGGACAATCTGGGTACATCACTCGAGTCTCTTCAACAGCAAGGCCGTTTCAAAGACATCATCCGGCAGGTTTTACTGCCTCAGGGGCTCAATTACGGTGCTTTACCCAAAGGTCTGCTCAGTTTTCACAAGTATCCTGAGGCCCCACGCAAAGCCATGACGGAACATTTAGTGGAAGCTGCTCTTTATGCCCGAAATTACGACGGAAAAGTTTATGTACATTTTACAGTTTCGCCCGAACACCAGATTCTGTTCGAAAACGAGTACCAACAAGTGAGAGCGGATCTGGAACAGCAATACGGAGTGCAGACAGAAGTAAGTTTTTCCGTACAAAAAGCCTCCACCGATACCATAGCAGCCGATAAGCATAACCAGCCTTTCAGAGATCGGGGGAAATTGCTCTTTCGCCCCGGCGGGCATGGTGCTCTGCTGGAGAATCTAAACGACCTGGATGCGGATGTTGTCTTTATCAAAAACATCGACAATGTAGTACCCGACCGGCTCAAGGACAGCACCGTCCATTACAAGAAATTGCTGGCCGGCCTGCTGGTCAGCCTGCAGGAAAAAATCGCAGGCTATCTGAACTTACTGGATACCGGCAAATATACACGCACTCAGCTCATTGAAATCATCCAGTTTCTGCAACAACAATTATACACCCGTCACAAAGACACCAAAATGATGGAAGACGCTGAACTGGTGCTCTATCTCAAAAAGAAACTCAACCGCCCCATCCGGGTTTGCGGCATGGTGCGCAACGAAGGAGAACCCGGCGGCGGCCCTTTCCTGGTGTACAACAAAGACGGCAGCACTTCGCTGCAAATATTGGAGAGTTCACAGATCGATATGAACAATCCCGAAGCGACAGCCATGTTCAACGAAGGCACACATTTCAACCCGGTAGACCTGGTCTGTGGGATAAAAAACTACAAGGGAAAGAAATTCGACCTCAGGCATTATGTAGATAAAAACACCGGCTTTATTTCCATTAAATCGAAAAACGGCCAGGAACTAAAAGCACTTGAATTGCCGGGCCTTTGGAACGGCGCTATGTCTGACTGGATTACTGTCTTTGTCGAAGTCCCGATAGGCACTTTCAATC
>JAAZGQ010000299.1 GCA_012511135.1 Bacteroidales bacterium
CAGCAAAATGGTTTCGGGCCGGCTTACGATGAACTGGTTCAACAGGAAACCACCTATCGTTTTTTGTTGCGTTACAGGCTTGAAGGGGTTGAAGATAAGGAACGTGAAATAGTTCTGCTCAAGCTGAAAAGAACTTTATGCGAATTGGCCGATTCGGCTTATCGTCAATGGCTTGCTGTTAATTCCGGTCAATGGTATTATTCCCGGCTCAGAGCCGCCAGGGCAGCTAAAAATTTGCAGGAACTGATGCAGGAACTTGGCGAGCTGGATTCCGATTACACACTGACATTACTCAAACAGGACGAAGTACAGCGCAAAGCGGAGATACTGCAATTAAACAGTCAGAGAGAGCAGCTGGTCGGGATGTTATTCCAAAATATATTATTATCAGACAGCTGGAGTGATCAGGAGCTCAAACTTATTCAAGAAGCCTTTACACACTTGCTCTATCCTCACGAAAGAGCCCTGCTGGTGTCTGCCTTGCTCTTGTCGCTGCAATTTTTGTTTGACGAAAAAAAATTCCTCTTCCTGTTGGATTTATGTGAACAGGAAGATGTTGAAGTTAACCGGAGAGCTCTCACCGTTGTGATGTTGCTTTTTGATATGTATGACCAAAGGATGCAATGGTATCCGGCCATCAGTAGCAGATTGGCTGCTTTACTCGAAGACGAAGCCAGGCAAACGGCCTTGCTGTCCGTTTTTATACAACTGGCCCGAACCAAAGATGTGGAAACCATCAGCCGCAGAATGCGGGAAGAATTTCTGCCCGAGATGAACAAACTGGGCTCGTCCATTCAACAAAAACTCACCGAAAGCCAGGAATTCGGCGAAGAACTCAATCCTGATTGGAAGGAATTGTTCGAAGATGCCTCCCTGTCCGAAAAAATGCAGGAATTCTCCGAGATGCAAACCGAAGGGGTGGATGTATATATGAGCACCTTTTCCAATCTGAAGTTTTATCCCTTCTTCAAAGAAATACACAACTGGTTTTTGCCCTTTTACAGCGAACACAGCCAGGTGGCTGAACTCTTTAAACAAGACAGCCTCCAGGGGGTGAATGTGACCAAATTGGTTACTTCTTCCGATTTCTTATGTTCTTCCGATAAATACTCCTTTTGCTTCAACCTGGCTCAGGTGCCCGAATCCTATCGCAGTCAGATGGCCGCCAACTTTGGCTCGGAAACCGAAGCCTACAAGGAAATGCAAAAGATGGAACAAAGCGGCAATCAACGCCTGAAAACCGAATCGGTCTCGAATCGCTATATTCAAGACTTATATCGCTTTTACAAATTGTTCAGTCACAAAAAAGATTTCAGGGATATATTTGCCGGCTCTCTCGATTTTTACGCGGTTTCCGGAATAAGCCCCTACCTGGAACAAGAAGAAATTATGCTGAAAATTGCATTGGTCTACTTCAAAACCAAACATTATGCACAGGCTTTGAAGCTTTTTGACCGTTTACTGGAACTGAAAGCGGTTGATGCCGACTTGTACCGTAAAAAAGCCTATTGCCATCAACAGTTGCAGGAATATGCAACTGCCCTTCAGGCCTATCTGAAAGCAGATTTATTGCAGGCCGACAATTTATGGACTTTGAAACGCATTGCCGCCTGTTATCGTCAGCTTAAAAACAACGAAGAAGCGCTGGTCTATTACCGCAGAGCCGAAAAACTGGATCCTGAGAATTATGTGCTCAGTATGAACATTGGGCATTGCCTGATGGATTTACAACGCTACAACGAGGCTTTGAAAAGTTATTACAAAGCCGAATTCATTTCCGGGGAATCGCCCAGAACCTGGAGGCCTTTGGTCTGGTGTGCTCTGCTGTGCAAAAAGTATGACCAGGCCGATAAATACATTCAAAAGCTTTTGGCGCACAAACCCCTGATGGTCGATTTTTTGAATGCCGGGCATTTGGAATGGTTGCAGGGATCGGCTCTGAAAGCCATTCAAATGTATAAAAAAGGCATACGGCTTACGCATACCGCCCAGAGCGAATTTTTTGAACTTTTCGAAAAAGACCTGCCCGTGTTGCTGGAACAGGGCATCAACAAAACCGACATTCCCGTGGTCAGGGATGGATTGCTTTATCAACTTGAGGAATAGACTATGCCGACTTCTGTTATTTACCGCTTCCTGACGTCTTGGCTGTTTTTTGTCTCCCCGGCTTTACTGGCCTTTGCCGGCGAAAAGCCGGATGTTTTGTTTATGGCAGCCTGGCTGAAAAACGAGGAACAGTCGTATATGCTGGAACACAAAACTTACAGCCTTGAGCAGGGAGATACTTCCGAACTGGAAACAATCAACCTGATGGCTGATGTGAGCGTGCAAGATTCCACAGCCGAGCGCTATGTGTTGGAATGGAGTTTTTACGAATTTTCGATGCAAAGCAATCATTATCCTTCGGTCTGGCTGATGCAGCACATCAAGGATCTGAAAATAAGCTGCAGAACCACGCCGGCAGGTGTGTTAAAAGAATTCCCGGATTTAGAAGATTTTCGAAAAGGCTTGGATCAGGCTGTGGAATCGGCTTTTTCCTCTTATCAGGGCTTGCCTTCCGAAGCATCCAGAGCCCGGGTGTATCGGCTCAGAGAAGAATTAGAGGCCTTTATATTGATGGCCATCAATCATATTCATCAGGCTTATGGTCTGGGCTATATTCCGGGAGAAGTAGTGGAAGTGCCCGACAAGATGGAAACACGCTTTTCGGAAACAGCCATAGATGCCATGATTCGGAAAAAACTGGAACATTACGATCCGGAAAGCGGTGTTGCCAGCCTGATCATGGCCACCATGCTCGATTCTGCTCAGCTAAACCGGGCTATGCAGGAGTATATGGCCTCTCATGATTTAAAACAGCCTGTTTACAGGCAGGAAAACACTGCGGCACTGGTCATGCATATCCCCAGCGGCTGGTTGTTGTATGGCTTTGACAAACGAGAGATTTTCCAGGGCAAGAGCCTGTATGGGGAATTTTTCGAAATCACCCACCGTCAAAATCAACTTTTTATTGAATAATCATATAATCTGTAGTTTATGAGTCTGAAAATTGAAAAAATTCCTTTTGGAAATATGCCCGACGGCAGAACTGTATACAAATTCCGTATGACCAACGAGTCGGGGGCGGTGGCCGAAGTCTGTAACTACGGAGCCACGCTGGTCAATATCGAAGTGCCCGACAAATCAGACAAGCTTGTCAGTGTTGTCAAGGCTTTCCCTTCGCTGGAGGGCTATTTGGCAGACAGAGGCATCGGTACCTATCTGGGAGCCACCTGCGGGCGTTACGCCAATCGTATCGCCAAAGCCCGTTTTGTGCTCGAAGGCCTGGAATATTCCCTGGCTGCCAACAACGGTGACAACAGCCTGCATGGTGGCATCGAGGGATTTCATACCAAATACTGGGATTTTGAAACCGACGAAGAATACGTGCATTTCAG
>JAAZGQ010000300.1 GCA_012511135.1 Bacteroidales bacterium
CAAAGCCGATTTTATATCGCTCAAAGCTGAAGTTGTTTCGAAAGGAAACAGTGTAGAAGCCGATGGTAATTTGCATGAAATCAATACTCCCTTACTGCGCCTGCTGCGCACAAACATTAAATCGGCTAAAGGCACGGCATTCATTCTTGCAGGAGGTGGGTATGAAATGTTGAAAATAAAGAACGAAGGAGAAAAGATGGCTTTTTTTCTGAATTCTGAAGGCTTTGATGTTGCTATACTTGAATATCATGTTTCCAAAGTGCAGAACCGTAATTTGGCTTTGGCCGACGCGCTTCAGGCATTCAGACTTCTTAAAACAAGTGGAAACGAATTTGGCCTGGAGGGCAAGCGTTTGGTAATCGTAGGTATTTCTTCGGGAGGCCACCTGGCAGCCCGACTAGTGCAAAAGCTTGGTGATAAGGAACAGCCCGACGATCTGATTCTTATTAGTCCGACTGATTTAAATGAAACACCGGTAAATAGTGTTTTTCCCATTGTCAGGCCTCCTGTTCAGCCGACAGCAGGACTTTTTGTTTCCTTTTCTGCAAACGATAACAAAGATTGGATTTACAGCGCCGAAGAATATGCAAAAACCTGGAGGGGATACGATGGCCGGGCAATATTCCAACTATTGCCGGACAGCTCATATACTTCGCAGGGAGATACCAATCCTGTAGATAAACAACTTAAGTTGCCCGATAATCTAAAAGCGTTTCTTAATACACAAGCCGACAACTCAACAACTACCCCTAATCCGGCGGCTATTCCTGTTCAGGGATATGCAAAGCAACGTTATGCAGAAAAGCGGACGCTGCTTGCAAAAGAAAAATACGAGCTTCTACTGATTGGGAATTCTATAAGCCATAATTTTGAAAAACCGCAATATCAACCAATATGGAACCAGTTTTTCGCTCCGCGCAAAGCCTTGAACCTGGGTACAAGTGCTTACCGGACCGAAAACATTCTTTGGGATATACAGAACGGCGTACTTGAAGGCCAAACGCCCAAAGTAGTCGTATTGGAAATTGGCACAAACAATATTGATGAGAAAAATTACCCGACACGCCATACTGCGGGTCAGCTTGCAGGTGGCATTGAAGCCATCATTAAAGTGCTGCGCGCAAAGTTGCCGGACACTAAAATAATTGTCCTGCGTTGCTTCCCGGGTTGCTATGGCGGGCCCAACCCAAGCTCACACCGGGCAATCCTTGAGAGGGCTTCGGATATGGTATCGAAGCTTGCCGACGGGAAGCATATTTTCTATTGTGATGTGAACCACGTATTTCTTAATTTAGATGGATCCATCAATCACGAAGCAATGCCCGATTGGCTTCATCCAGGCCCTGCGGCAGCCAAAGCCTGGGTCCGGGCTATGGAGCCACTTCTGTGCGAACTCATGGGCGACAAATCGCTCGATACAGAAATCCCTGAAAATTCAGCTATTGTGCCCGTTCCTAATCTCGAAAATAACAGCTACGATTGGAGGGGACGCCACAAAGAAGTTCTTAGTATAAAGGATTCCATTAATCCTGAAATTGTACTCATTGGCAATTCCATAACTCATTTATGGGGAGGAGAGCCCCGGATGAGATGGGCTGATGGAAACTTACGCGAGCCTAACGGCCCTGAGTCCTGGGATTCCTTATTTCATAATTACCGAGTGTTGAATCTTGGTTTTGGCTGGGATCGTACACAAAATGTGCTTTGGAGACTTGACCGTGGCGAGCTTGACGGACTTCATCCCCGTACAGTTATTATCAATATTGG
>JAAZGQ010000301.1 GCA_012511135.1 Bacteroidales bacterium
GAGAATTCTTGCGGACTGATTACCCTGCCACGGTTTTTGCGGCCTTCGTTCCGTCGAAATTCCAGGTCATCAATCAGCTTGCGGGCGTAGGGCAAGATGGCTTCCATGCTGTAAAACGACAAGGACTCTTTAGCCTTTTTCCCATAAGCAAGCAAACTGTCAGCACTTCTGATGGCAGGAAAATAGGAGAGCAACAAGAGCGGCTTTTCGCACAAAACTGCCAGCTGAGTCATCAAACCGCCCGAAAAGGGATAAGTACCCAAATAGATGTCACTGTTTTGAATCAGTGAAAAGATGTCCCTGCGCTGGCCTAGAAGAATAAAACGATTCTCCAGTTTGTTCTTTCTTATAAAATCTTTGATTCTGACCGTATTTCCTTCGCCGGCGTATAGCAACACCACTTTTTCGTTGTAATCCAGCAGCGCTTTGCTCAGCTGCAAAAATCGCCCTCCGTCACCCAGGATCTTGTACAGGGCACCACCCGAAAAGATCACTGTGCTGTCTGCTTTGACCTGAGGCGGAAAACCCTCGAAGGGGATCTGCCTGTTTACCACCGGATAATAGGGCTGACACAGAAGTTGTTCTTTTTTGTATGCTCTGTAATGATGGGACAAGGCCAGTCCGAAATCCCTGAATTCAATGACGTAGTCGCTCAGGCGGGTACCCAGATAAAAATGGTGATCGCCCGGCACAATTCTAAAGCGTTGCATATCGTCCAGGGCATTCCACAAAACACAGCAAAAAGCCCCTTCGGCCGGTGCATGAATCAGGGCTTTGGCTGCTCCAAATTCCTGTATGCTTCGATAAACTTGATTCAGGTCCTTCAACTTATCCTCTGTTCGTTCCGGCAAAATCAAAACCCTGGCTTTGCCGTAAGCTTGCAAGTCTTTGATAAAATCAGGCTGAGCGGTGCTGTGACGGCTGGGCTCGAGAATATAGAAAATCTCTGCCTCCCAGCTCATCAATGCTCTCAGATACTGTAAAGCCAACACGTAGTTGGAACCTATGTGATCGTAAAAAATATAGCGATTGTCCTGTTTGGGGCTGCCGGCTGATTTAGTAATGAGGCGCTCAGCCAATACCTGAAGTTTGTCTTCTATTTCGTCGTCTTTGAAAAAACGGTTCAAGTTGGAAGCCACTACAGCAGCACGATCGTATTCTCTCAATGCGACGGCCAGATCTTCTTTTTGGAGTGCTTTTCCGGCCAGCTTCTTGATCCGGTCGTAAATTTTTTCTATGTCCTGGCTCCTGTAATGCATTTTAGTCGAAGGCGTTCACTGCGGCAATAACCTGATCAATTTCTTCCCTGGTCATGACCGGACTCAAAGGCAAACTGAGTTCTTCCCGGTGAATTTGTTCGGTAATTGGCAGAGACAAATTGTGCCATTCCTTGTAACAAGCCTGTTTATGAGGAGGAATAGGGTAGTGGATCAGGGTTTGAATGCCCCGGCTTTCCAAAAAAGCCTGCAAAGCATCGCGACGACTGCAGCGTATGGGAAATATATGATAAACATGTTGACCGCGGTCTGTTACAAGGGGAAGTTGGATCCCGGGATGCCGGATTTCAAGCAAATAGCGGGCAGCCACTTGTTTGCGCAATTCAATGTCCTGATCGAGATAGGGGAGTTTTACGTTCAGCACAGCCGCCTGAATTTCGTCGAGCCGGCTGTTGCGCCCGGTATATCGGAACAGGTATTTCTTTTCGGAACCGTAATTGGCCAACGTACGCACGACTTTTGCCAGCTCTTTGTCGTTGGTGGTAACAGCACCGCCGTCACCTAAAGCTCCCAGGTTTTTGCCGGGATAAAAACTATGCCCGGCGGCGTCACCCAGAGAACCGGTTTTACGGCCCGCGTAAAGGCAGCCGTGCGCCTGGGCATTGTCTTCTATCAGTTTGAGCCCGTAACGCTCGCAGAGGGCCCTGATTTTATCGCTGTAGGCGCATTGACCGTAAAGATGTACTATCATAAGGGCTTTGCTGCGCTCAGTGAGATGTTGTTCGATTAAATCTTCGTCAATCTGATAGTTTGAAAGCCGGGGTTCTATCAAAACCGGTTTTAGTCCGTTCTCGGTGATGGCCAGTATAGAGGCAATATAAGTATTGGCCGGCACCAGCACTTCGTCGCCGGGACGCAGGTAACCAAGCTCCATATAAGCTCTCAATATCCAGATCAGGGCATCCAGGCCGTTGGCTACGCCAATGCAATATCTGCTCCCGATGTAGTCGGCATAATGCTGCTCAAAGTTTTTGTTTTCTTCGCCCTGAAGATACCAGCCTGAATCGGCTACCCGGGCGAGGGCCTGATGTATCTCATCCGCATATTTTGCAGTTATCCTCTGCAGATCCAGGTATTTTACCATAGCTGTATTTGAATGCTGAATATGACTTTTGCTCAGACTTAAACGCCGGTTATTCCGGCTGTTGTTGTTCGAGTTGTTTTCTGTAATTCTTAAATTCTTCGTAATCCCTGATATAATCTTTCTCATCGAAAGGAGTCGATGCCAGTACCAAACAAACCGAGCCTGAAGAAAAACCTTGTTCGGCAGCCCAAATACCCGGAGGAACATGCAATCCGTAAAAGGGACGGTTCAGCAGCACAGTACGTTTGTTCACCCCATCGTCCAGAGCTACTTCAAAACTCCCGCCTGCAGCAACCAAGAACTGATGACACTCTCTGTGTGCATGGGCTCCACGGGCTTCACCTCCGGGAATGTCGTAAGTATAAAAGACTCTTCTTATTTTAAAGGGGATGTTGATCTCACCGTAAACAGGGGTAATGTTTCCGGCTCGGTATTCTATCCTGGGTAATTCGATAAAAGAGCAATCGTAGACTGTATTTTTCATGCCTGCATGGCTTTATCAGGTTCGGAATGACCCCCGGAAGCAAGGTAATCAAGAAATTCTTCGTAATTGTAAATATAATCTGCGTTGGAGTAGGGTGTAGAGGACAAAATCAAGGCCAGGGAATTGGTCGAGAAATTGTTCATCTCGCGCCAGACCCCCTTGGGCACATAGACGCCGTAATAAGACCTGTTGAGAGAAAACACTTTGCGCTCTTTTCCATTGTCCAAAACCACATCAAAACTACCTGAAAGGGAAATAATAAATTCCTGATTTTCCCTGTAGGCATGGCCGCCCCGTCTTTCGCCTCCGGGTACATCGTAGATCCAGTATACCCGTTCTATTTCAAAAGGGATCTGGCTAAATTCTTCTACAAATGAAAGGTTGCCTCTTTGGTCAAGAATTTTGGGCAAATCAATCAATTTCATAAGCTGTTGGAGATTATTCCTGCAAATCAACAATAAATTGCCCTAAAAAACAAACATTAAGCGGACTTTTGCCCTTGCTTAGGTCCTGTTATACTGAGCAAGACAATTACCACTATGGATAAGGGCAGTGCAAACAAGATCGGATCTATCACCGGCCAGGGATAAGTCTCGATCAAAACCGGTTTTCCAAAAATAGCCTGACACAAGCCTATGGCAGCCGCCTCTTTTTGATGCAAAAACAGCAAGGAGAACAAACTGCCGCCGGCTCCTGCTATCATACTCCACAATACAGCTTTACTGCTTGTTTTTTTCCAATAAAGCATGCAAAAATAAGCCGGCAAAAAAGTGGCTGCACACAAGCCCATAAATATTGCTGTACCCCGGGCAATGACGCCTTCCTTGAGAGTATAACAAATGACATAACTTATTAATATGGAAACCAGAACACCCATTTTTACCAGACGGGTAATACTTTTGCGTTCCTTTTTGCGCACAACGTCAGCGTAAATATCCGAAGCTGCCGAAGTCCCCATCACGTGAAACTGTGAACTAAGCGTTGACATGCTGGCCGATAAAATACTCAGCATAAACAGAGCCGTAAACCAATTGGGCATAGCTGCGTTAATAAATGCCGGTATGATTTTGTCAATATCCGAGATGTATTCTGTGGCAACCTGTCCATTTTGTTTTAAAAAAAAGAGATTAGACAAAGCTCCCGCATGATAAACCACACCGACTGTGATAAAAAGAAACAAAGAACCGACAAAAATACCCTGATTCAATTGCTTACTGCTGCGTATAGTTAAGAATCGCACCACCAACTGGGGTTGAGCCAGGCAACCGATACCGACACCCAAAATGAGTGAGGTAACCAGGGTATACCATTGGGGAGAGCCCAGTACAGGCATCTTGGCCCAGCCCTGATGTCCCAGCGAAGCAAAATTGGAGGGAACCAGACTATCGATGGAATCCAGCGCTCTGTTGGCTTCGGAAAAACCCATCCCCAGCGCCTTGTACAAGCCAAAC
>JAAZGQ010000302.1 GCA_012511135.1 Bacteroidales bacterium
CTTCAGGATAGGCCGGATTAAGTACCCGGTATAGAATGGCCAGAAATCCAATCAGAAAACCGTAAATCCATTTGCCCCTTTCGGTTCGGGTGGCTGTAACCGGATCGGTAGCCATAAAAATGGCTCCGAAAGCAAAACCACCCAGGCACCAATGTTCCCAGAAGGGAACTGTCATGTAGGGATTCACTGCAAATATATTCAGTAAGATGGCCATAAAGGCACCGCCGGCAAAAACCGAAAGAATAATTTTCCAGCTGGCAATACCTGTGTAAATCAATAGTATTCCGCCTAAGAATATGGCCAGGGTAGAGGTTTCTCCTATGGATCCCGGAATCAGGCCCAGAAACATATCCCACCAGCTGAGGGGTTCGCCTGTTATGCCGGTCATCGTTAAACTGTCACCACTGGCGATAGCTGCCTGTCCCAGAGGCGTTGCACCTGAATAGACATCTACTGCCAATTGCTCTTGTCCAAATCCGAAGTAATCCTTCATGCTGACCCAAACAGAGTCTCCGGACATCTTACTCGGATAGGCAAAAAACAAAAAGGCTCTGGCCATAAGGGCTACGTTGAAAATGTTGTAGCCTGTACCCCCAAAAATCTCTTTGACGAAAATCACGGCAAAAGCCGTAGCCAGAGCCACCATCCACAGCGGTGTGTTGATGGGAACAATAAGCGGGATTAACATTCCGGTCACCAAAAATCCTTCGTGAATTTCTTCGCCTTTGAATTGGGCGGTAGTAAACTCAATGCCCAAACCCACCACATAAGAAACTACAACGTAGGGCAATACCGCCAGGGCACCCCACAAAAAAGTCAGTAAAAATCCGGCATCCTGTCCTATAGCCAGGTAGTGTTGGTAACCTGTGTTGAACATTCCGAACAGCAAAGCCGGGATCAGTGCAATAACAACGACAAACATGGCTCTTTTGGAATCGATGCCGTCGTGAATATGGGTTCCCGATTTGGAAGTATGGTTGGGAACAAACAAAAAAGTTTCGAATCCGTCAAATACCGAGTGAAACATTGATAATTTTCCGCCTTTCTCAAAGGCTGGCTTGATCTTGTCAAGTATCTTTCGCAGAGCTTTCAATGTATATTATTTTTTTAATGACTAAACTTCTCCGTTTTCGGCCTTGAGTAAATCCAAGGCTTCGCGCACATGTTTTTGCACTTCGACTTTGGAAGTACATACGTATTCGCACAAAGCAAAATCTTCAGGAGCAACTTCAAAAATGCCCAGCTCCTCCATTTTTTCAAAATCTTTGGTAATGCAGGCGCGAACCAGCTTTTCTGGTAAAATATCCATCGGGAAAACTTTTTCGTATTCGCCCGACATAATCAGCGCCCTCTCTCCGCCAAGAATTCTGGTATCCGCATCAAATTGCGTCTTGGGGAAGATTTTTTGAATCAAATTACTGAAATAGGTCCTGCTCATGCTGAACATATTCAGGCGGGGCATTACCCAGCCGGCAAATTCATGCACGTCGGTTCCTTCGTGAAGTACAGTTACCTGACTGTCGCAGGCTCCCAAATAATCGTCCATCTCTACCCTTCGGCCTGTCAGGGGATTACCGCTGATGTACCTCAGGGGAATTTCTTTATGCACATTACCCCTGAGCAAAGCTGACAGCTGAATGCCGGCAACACAACGATAATAACGGGGCTCGTAGACTTCGGGGCCGGTCAGAGCTACCAAACGCGAAAAATCGACTCTGCCCTTGTTGAAAAGCCTGCCGATAAAGAGAACATC
This sequence comes from Bacteroidales bacterium, assembly GCA_012511135.1. GTDB lineage: Bacteria > Bacteroidota > Bacteroidia > Bacteroidales > UBA1402 > UBA1402. The sequence continues at coordinate 1,754 of JAAZGQ010000302.1, forward strand.
CAAAGCATTGACAGTCCAGACTACCTCTCCCTTATTTATGGGATCCAGGTGATTAATTTGTACTCCAACATTGCCTGCCGGATGTGGGCCTTCGAAACGGTGAATTTCAACATTCTGAGCACTTTTCAATTCGGCCGAAGCAGAACCGGCCGGTATGCTTAAATGCACTTTGCCTGCCGTCAATTTTGTCAAGGCATTCAATCCGGTCTGAAAGTCATGACCCTGGCCTTTAAGTATAAAAGCGTAGTCGGGAGCCAAAGGAGCAGTATCAAAGGCACTTATAAAGATAGCCTTTGGCTCTGTGCGCGGATTGGCAATAAGATCGTAGGGCCTTCTTTTAATATAAGGCCAAAGACCAGCCTCCAGAAGGGCTTCCTTTACTTTTTCACTGTCCATATCCAGGGGATTGCGCAGCGGATAATTTAAAGAAGCGTTTTTTCGGTCTGAACGAATTTCGATGGCCAGCAATTTGCGTTTTTCTCCCCTCTTAACAGCGGTAACTTCTCCGCTCAGGGGGCTCACAAAAAGAATTTCCGGCATGTTTTTGTCCATCACCAGTGGAGTACCGGCCAAAACCCAATCTCCTTCTCTGACCAAAACTTTGGGAATTATTCCATGGTAATCAGCCGGACAGAGCGCATATTTTTCAGTAAATGCAGCGGACTGAATTTCCGGGAAAGCCTTACCTTTCAGACTGATATCCAAGCCTTTCTTAATTTTAATTATATCTGTCATAGTGTTATTTTTAGTCGGTTCACCCACTGATTTCAGAAAAGTTCTGTACCTGACAATAGCCTTGTTAAACGTTATCCTCAGAGC
>JAAZGQ010000303.1 GCA_012511135.1 Bacteroidales bacterium
GAATGAGGAAACCGCACAGGCGAACTTCGTGCAATTCATCCTGAATCAAGTATTCGATTTCGTTCCTGCTTAAACCCAAAGCCTGTCCGGCCACTGAACGCAGCTGAGGTACCATCACCCCGCAAAAACGGTCACCCTCACCATACTGGCCGGGGCCGGTTTTGAAAAAGCGGCTCAACCCGAGGGCTTTTTCGTTCCGGGCATAACTTAAGAGGGCTGCTTTTACCCCGGCAGCAGTGTTCAGTGTGTTGCTTTGCATACTTCGTCAAATAAGGCTTCTATATTGGCCGGGGGAATATCCTTTAATATCGCTTCGTGACTGGGAGAAAAAACCAGTCCGGTCGGGAAAAGTGCTTTAAGTTCACGCACCTTGGCTCGTACCTCATCGGGGCTGCCGTGCACCAACAAATACTGGGCATCAACGCCTCCGCAAAAGCAGGCTGAGGGAAAATCGTTTTTGAGCCTGTCAGGTTCCATGCGGGCAGCCAAAGCCTGAATGGGATGTATAATATCGGCTCCGGCTTCTATCAGATCGGGAATCACGTCGTGGATGGAGCCGCAGGAATGATGCATCACTTCCAGACCGAAACGTTTGGCCTGCTGCACCAGCTGACGGGTACCAGGCAAAACGAACTCTCTGACAGCTTCGGGAGAGATCATCAGGCCGTTTTGGCTCCCCAGGTCGTTGCCTATCAAAACAGCATGCAGTTTGCCCCGGGTGGCTTCGTAAAAAATTTCGTTGGCCCGGAGGTAAAAATCTACAATTTTGTTGGTCACGGCCATAAACAATTCCGGAGCCAGCATCATATTCATCAAGGCCGTTTCCATGCCAAAAGCGGCACAGGCATCCTGGAAATGGGCCGACCACACCACACCCATCACGGCATAGCCCTCGGGCACTTCGTCCACTACTTTGCGGCAAAGCTCCGGATCTATGTATTTTTCAGGATTGGGCCAGTCAAATTTGTCCACATCAGCCGGATCGCTGTAATCTTCGAAAAAACCCGGAGCCGTCAGGGTACGTTCGTCGGGCAGGCCGTGCTTTTTCTTGGCAAAATCAAAAGCAGCATAGATGGCGTTACTGGTGGGCGAATTATAAGGCATCTCCACGGGATAAATATCGTCGTTGATTTTGGCTTTGAGAGCAACCATGTTGTCCACTCCAAAATAGTGGTACAGGGCAGGTAGTGCCGCTTTGTCAGGTATACCCAGCCAGGAAGCGGGATAATCAACTTTATGATGTCGCATGGTGGCGTAGAAACGTTCAATGAGGTTTATAGTATACTGATTATTAGTTATTTTACAGGTTTATAAGGTGAACAGATTCCGACTATTTATGCAACTTTCATTTCACATATTGGCCAAACGGATGGCGGTTGCTACAAAAAAGGCGGCCGTTTCTGTGCGCAGGCGAATTGCACCCAGAGAAATGGGTTTGAAACCCAGAGATTTGGCCATCGCCACCTCCTCGCGACTAAAATCTCCTTCGGGCCCGATCAGTATCAGAACCGGCCTGCCGGGCCGGTAAACTTCTTTGATAAATGGTTTTTCCTCTTCGGGCCAGCAGTGTGCTATAAA
>JAAZGQ010000304.1 GCA_012511135.1 Bacteroidales bacterium
GCATGTACTATGGCCAGAAATTCGCCAATATTGTTGGTGCCTTCTTCAAAAGGGCCTTCGCGAAAAATTTCTTTGCCGCTTTGGAGTAAGACTCCCCGGTATTCCATTTTGCCGGGATTGCCGCTACAGGCAGCATCGACGGTGAGCGCCTCTCCACCTGGACGAGCTTTGGAAGCAGGACTGTTGGTTTTGTTTTTCAGGGCATAGTGTTTTTTCCAACCCTCCTTAAAGGCCTGTTCGGCCTCTTTTTGGGTTTCAAAGCCCATATAACGCGCTGAATCAAAAGCCTGTACTTCTGCTTTGCAGGCTTCCCAGTTTGAGTAAATGCCCGGTTTGCGGCCCTGCCAAACAACGTAAAAGTGATTCTTTTTAGCCATGGCTTTGTTCTATTGCTTGCTTTGATCTTTTTTCTTTCCGCTGAAAATGTCGTATCGACGATATTCACAATTCAGCGCTCCGTTTGTCAAAAAGTGACGTGCCGAATGCTTCAGGCCCAGGCTGTTTAGGAGATCTTTGCGGGAGCTCAGAATCCAGGCCGTGTTGCCGGTAAAAATATGTTTAAGCCTTTCGCCCAGGCTTTGGTACAATTCAGTAAGCATATTGTCGCTTAGACGTTCTCCATAAGGCGGATTGCAAACCAAAAGGCCTTCTTCGGGAGCCTCAGTTATTTGCTGTACGCTTTGAACTTTCAGGTCAATGTATTTGCTCAAACCGGCATTTTTAATGTTTTCGGCAGCAATCTGAATGGCCTGGGGCGAAATGTCGCTGCCCTGTATGCTAAAAAGAAATTCTTTTTGGCTCTCTTCTTCGTAAAGTGACTGAAAGAGTTCCGGATCAAAATCTTTCCATTTTTCGAAGGCAAAATGCTGACGATAGATGCCCGGAGGAATATTCAGGGCAATCAGGGCTGCTTCGATCAGCAAAGTGCCCGAGCCGCACATGGGATCTGTCAGAGGACATTGCCCTTTCCAGCCTGCAAGCAACAACATGCCGGCCGCCAGTACTTCGTTGAGCGGGGCTTCGGTTTGCCTGAGCCGCCAGCCTCTTTTGTGCAGAGATTCACCAGAGCTGTCGAGCAACAGAGTGCAGTGTTTATGCGCAATATGCAGGTGGACATACAGATCCGGCTTAACCAATTGCACCGAAGGGCGTTTACCGCTGTTTTCTCTGAAGTGGTCTGCAATTGCGTCTTTAACTCTGTAAGATACAAAATTGGAATGCCTGAAAGTTTCGGAGTAGACAACAGTTTCCACCATAAAAGTCTGGTCGGCATCCATATAATTCTCCCAATCGATGGCTTTGACGGCTTTGTAAATCTGATCCGGATGAACGGCATCGAAGCTGGCTATGGGTTTGAGGATGCGCAGAGCGGTTCTCAGATGAAGATTGGCCTTGTACATAAGACTTTTGTCCCCTTCAAAAAAAACGGAGCGCTTTCCCAGCTCTACCTTGTTGCCTCCCAGCTGAATAATTTCTTCAGCCAGAACTTCTTCCAGGCCTTGCAGGGTTTTGGCCA
>JAAZGQ010000305.1 GCA_012511135.1 Bacteroidales bacterium
GCTCTGGTGGGCAGGGTGTTTCTGTTGATCTCTTTTCCCCAGCAGATGACTTCCTGGCCACTGCCTGAAGCCTTTAATCCCGATTATCCGGATGCAGCCACGGGGGCCACTCCTTTGTCAATGATGAAATCAGGACATTTGGAACGCCTGCCTGAACTACAGGATCTGTTAATCGGAAATACCGGAGGCAGTTTGGGAGAAATTGGAGCTGCAGTCTTGATAATAGGCGGTATTTTCTTATTGATCCGCAAAGTAATTTCATGGCATATTCCGGTATCGATACTGCTGACAGTATATATTTTTACAGGAATACTCCGCATTGCCAATCCCGAAGTCTATGCTGATCCGCTCAGTCATTTATTTTCGGGTGGTCTGATGCTGGGAGCTATATTCATGGCTACCGATTACGTGACTTCGCCTATGGTAAAAAAAGGCCAGGTCATATATGGGGTAGGTATAGGTATTGTAACAGTATGTATAAGGGTTTTCGGCTCTTATCCCGAAGGGGTCTCTTTTGCTATTTTGCTTATGAACGGTGTAACACCGCTTATTAATGCTTATTGTAAACCTAAACGTTTTGGGGAGGTAAAAAAGAAATGAAAAAACTAAAATCCTCATTCAAAAACATGGTGCTGGTGCTGGCTTGTATCACCATAGTGGCCGCCCTTGCTTTGGGCTGGGTAAACGAACTTACGTCTGAACCTATTCGACTGGCTGCCATAGCCAAACAGGAACAGGCAATACGCATGGTCTCTCCCGGTTTTGATAACGAGCCCGTGCAGGAACAATACGAGTTGACCGATTACGAAGGTAACATCCTGACCTGTTTCCCGATCAAAAAGCAGGGGAAATTATTGGGTGTGGCCATTGAGACATTTTCGATGAAAGGTTTCAATGGTGAAGTCCGGCTGATGTTGGGCCTTAAACCCGATGGTATAATCAACAATTACGAAGTTTTAAAACAAACCGAAACTCCTGGTCTGGGCACTCAAATGACATATTGGTTCAAGACAGACAAAAACAATCAAAGTATATTAAACAAAGATCCGGGAAAGGAGAAAGTCTGGGTGGCCAAAGATGGAGGAGATATTGACGCCATAACGGCTGCTACCATAACCTCCAGAGCTTTTCTGGATGCCGTGGACAGGGCCTACCGGGCTTATATGGAACATTGCGGCAATGTGGTGGATATAGTTACAACCGCAACTATCGAAGAAAAGGAGGCGCAAAATGAAGAAGAATAAATTCAGTATAGTATTAAACGGACTGATAGCCGAGAACCCCATTTTCGTACTAATGTTGGGTATGTGCCCGACACTGGCCACGACCACTTCTGCCATTAACGGGTTGGGAATGGGCCTGGCTACAACCTTTGTGTTGATCTTTTCCAATCTGGTAATTTCGCTTATAAAAAATCTGGTTCCCGAAAACTTTCGAATTCCTTCTTAAAATGTTTTTATTGCCACTTTTGAGACTATCCTGGATATGTTGATGCAAGCATATTTCCCA
>JAAZGQ010000306.1 GCA_012511135.1 Bacteroidales bacterium
CTTTTGAAAAAATGAATATAAGAATCCAGATTAAAGATGGCTGAATCGTTGGCCGATTTATAGGTCAGGAAAATGCCCAGAGGCAATAAAGCTGAGGTGCTCAGGAACATACCATAAAAAGCTTCCCAGGAACCGTTACGGACCAATTTCTGGCCGGCTGCATCTATCATGTAATATGCAATGAACAAGAGCACCGAAACGACGGCAGGCATGCCTATGCGCCCCTTGCGAATAATAGCTCCCAGAGGGGCACCGATAAAAAAGAAAACCAGGCAGGCAATGGATAAAGCATAGCGACGGTAGTATTCAACTCCGCTGCGTCTAAATTGATAATGTTCTCTGGATAGGGCAATTTCCTGGTATTCAAATTCCGATTTGACCGTGTTGACTTTTTTCAGTGCTTTGTCCAAAATAATATCCGCCTGTGCTTTGTTAAGCGTCAGGAACAAACTGTCGATGTTGGGATTAAAAAGCGGAGCTTCGGTAGCTCTGGCTATAGAGTCTCTGCTGATAAGTTCACGTTTGTTTTGGACATTTCTGCCCATAAAATGCTTCTCGGTATACTGAACCTTCTTCTTTAATTTTGTGCTGTCCAGTAAACTGCCCACAGAATCTATTATTTGCCTGAGTTCGTCGTTTTTTTTGCTTAGATGCGAGGATTGAAACTGGGACTCATCAATGCGATTGAAATTATTGTCAAAGGGAACGATAATTTCTTTTTCCCTGAAGCTTTCCCGGCGATAGGGAATATCTCTGGTGGCGGCCTGTTGTTTATCAAAATTACTGAAGCCTTCGCCGTGATATAAGGTCAGAACCAGGTTTAATTTATCTTCGGTAAGACGCAAAAAACCGGAATCGGCCAGGGTTACTGCTGCATTGTCAAAACCCTGGCTGAAATCGTATATCATGATGTCTTTGAGCATTTTCTTTTTGGTGTCTTTTTCCTTGACATAAATGGTCATGCCCTCAATATCGGAATAAAAGGCTCCCTGGGGAATGGATAAAGCCGGCGATTTTTGTTGCATGGAAACCGTCAGCGATTGCAGTTTAATTTGAACTACCGGCAAGACTTTATCCTGAAACACAAAAGAAAAGGCAGACAACAAGACCATCAGGACAATCAGTGGCCGCATTATGTTATAGAGTGAAATGCCAGCCGATTTCATGGACAGGAGTTCCAGCTTTTCGCCAAAATTGCCAAAAGTCATCAGGGAAGCCAGCAAAACGGCCAAAGGAAGCGACAAGGGAACCATCGTGGCCGATGCATAAAGCAAAAATTCCAGATAAGCGGTTAATTCTATGCCTTTGCCAATAATATATTCAGCCACTCTCCACACCAATTGCATCACCAGGATGAAATTGCTAATGAAGAAAGTCATTAAAAAGATTGGGATAAAACTTTGTAGGACAAACAGATGTAACCTTTTTATTCCAAACATAAACCGACGTTGTTTAAGCCTGTAAAGGTAATCTAAAAAAATGAGTCAGGCACAGCATAACAGGAATTATGCAAGAGATTACATGCCGGATCGCCTCATCAGCTTTTCTATTTC
>JAAZGQ010000307.1 GCA_012511135.1 Bacteroidales bacterium
ATCATCCCCGCAGGGCCGAAGTCGTTGAATTACTGCAGAAACTCTCTGCCGGCATGCTTCGCTGGCAAGATTCCAGAACAGGGCTTTGGTATCAGGTGGTGGATCACGGAGAGCGCGAAGGCAATTACCTGGAATCGTCGGTTTCTGCCATGATGATGTACACCTACGCCAAAGGCTATAACAAAGGTTATTTGGGCAGAAAATACCACAAAGCCGCCGACAAAGTATTAGACGGGCTGATAGCTCATCGTATTGTAGCCAACGAGGACAATACCATCTCGCTTACCTATTGCTGTGCAGTTTCGGGCTTAGGGGGCAATCCTTACCGGGACGGCAGTTTTGAATATTACGTCAACGAAAGAATACGCAACAACGACGGTAAAGCCACAGGGCCCTTTATCTTGGGCTGTCTGGAACTGGGACGTTAATTTTTTTGAGCTTCAGCTTTTGTCCTCTTGTTTTTGCTCCGTCAGTTTTTGTTTCTGTAGGGAGGGGCTTTGAGCTTGTTTCAGACCAAACCAGATAAATCCGGCTGCTCGCTTTGCCCTTGGCCAGTGGGCGGCTTTATGCTTGTTTCAGACCAAACGGCGAATCAAGTCTTCCTTGTTGCCGGCCAGTAAATCAATCATCGGCAATTCTATCATGGTATAACAACCAGGAGCCTGCTTCATACTTGCTCTGGCAACGGCCACTAATAGTTGGGCGGTCAATGCCGGGTTGTTGATGCTCATGCTGAATTCCAGCTGCTGATTTTGGGTTTTGCCCGAAACGCCTTTGCGGATCATGTGTACGCCGTGGCCCATATCGAGCAGGGCATTGACGTCCTGAACCTGCATAACATGGGTTTCGTCGTGCACAAAGTAGGCGTCGGCTTTGATGGCTGCCGCTACTGTGTCGAAATCATGATCTTTTTCCACTTCGATGTATACCATGCGGCGATGGATGCCGGTGCCCAAAGGAATGGTCATCGAGAGAGCAGCCTTGACACCGGGAACGGCTTTGACGGCTACTGTATGTCCCATACTCATTCCGGGGCCGAAGTTGGTATAAGTGAGTCCGTTCGGAGCGGAAGCTTCCATCAGGGCACGAACCACCGAGTCGCTGCCGGGATCCCAGCCGGCCGAGATGACCGATACCCGCTTGTTGTCTTTAGCTATTCTATCCAATCGTTGTTGTAAGTTCCAGATGTCACCGTGAATATCAAAACTGTCTACTGTGTTGATGCCCAGGTTCAATATGTCGCCAGCGTATTTTTCGACGCTGCGGCTGGGAGTACATAAAACAGCGACATCGGTATGGGGAAGTTCTTTTACAGAAGCCACAACCGGATATGCTTGGAGTTCTGAAGGTTTGCTTGCTCCGGGAGAACGACGTACTATGCCCGTCAATTCAAAATCCGGAGTGTTCTGTACGGCTTCAAGCACATATTTACCAATGTTTCCGTATCCGATGATGGCGGCTTTAATTTTTTGCATAAGATTTAATTTTTGAAGAGATGAAACAAGAGCTCCATCTTATTTGTGATTGGTTATATCGAGTTCTTTGTCGTCGAGTTTTTTCTTTTTGGAATAAAACCATAACACCAGTAATTCAAAGGAAATAGCCAAGATTGTAACGGCCAGGGCAGCCCAGAGGGAACTGTCGGTTTTTTGCAGTAAAAAGGCTGCAGCCAAAACCAAGATATTGAAAAAGATCAGGCTGAAGCAAATGGCCGGGTGGTTCAGTCCCAGCACCAGCAGCCGATGATGCAAATGACGTTTATCGGCCTGGAAAGGTGACTTTTTAAGGTAAAGCCGTATACCTACTACCGTGATCAGATCCATAATGGGCACAATGAGCAGAGCAAACATAATGGTTCCGGGATAACTGATTTGCAGAAGTCCCAGGGGCAGGGTATCCATGTTGGCCAATTGAATGCCAAATATGGCCAGGAATACTCCAATCAGCATGGAACCAATATCGCCCATAAAAATGCGGGCCGGTGCAAAATTAAAAATTAAAAAGCCCAAAACGGCTCCTCCCAGAGCCAGCGAAGTGTATGAATAATCCAGTTGGCCGTATTGGTAAAAGATGTAACCGAAAATCA
>JAAZGQ010000308.1 GCA_012511135.1 Bacteroidales bacterium
AAAATTCTTTGAAGCTTATCGGGTACATTTGCATGAGTTGAACTTTGCCGACCGGAACAGTCATGTTTTTCCTGCGTACTGCTACTCCCAACAGGGAGCCTGCAGCAATCAGGTGGTATTGGGGTGCAGACAAGCTCAAAAGGACTAAAAACTCAACGGCAAAGTTCTGGATGGGATAAATAGCCAAGTCGGCAAGTGAAAAACCGCCAAGTCCGCAAGTAAAATTCCGCCAAGTCCGCAAGTGTTGATATATTTCTTATCTTTGCATAGGAATTAATCAGGTGAACCATGGCAGATAAATACCTTTCAAGAATATGCGACTCTCTTTTGTTTAGGCAGTTAGCTTCTTCGGGAGCTGTACTGATAGAGGGAGCTAAGTGGTGTGGCAAAACAAGTTCGGCTCGTCAGGTAGCTAAGAGCGTCCTTTACATGCAGGATCCTGACCGTAGTCAGGCTTATTTGAAAATGGCTGAAACAATGCCGTCAAGACTACTTCTTGGGGACAATCCCAGATTGTTGGATGAATGGCAGATGGCTCCGGTGCTCTGGGATGCTGTACGTTTTGATGTGGATAAACGCAGCGAAAGGGGTTTATATATTCTTACAGGCTCAGCTGTACCTAAAGATGGAGTGACAGCTCATACCGGAACAGGTAGGATTTCGCGGATGCTTATGCGTCCAATGAGCCTTTTCGAATCAAAAGAATCAAATGGCAGTGTTTCGCTTGCTAAACTTTTTGCAGGAGAAACGGATGTAATTGCCGAAAGCACTTTAACGATTCCTGAATTGGCAAAGATTATTTGCAGGGGTGGATGGCCGGAGGCTGTTAAAAATGGAGATAGTGATTCTTTGGTGGCCCGAAACTATGTAGATGCGGTTATTAACATGGATATTCAACGTGTTGACGATGTGGAAAGAAATCCGGCAAGGGTAAGGCAATTTCTTCGTTCATATGCACGTAATATTTCTACAATGGTTCCTCTGACTACCATACTGGCCGATGTCCATTCGAATGATATTGGCTTTTCTGATACAACGATGTATAGTTATGTCAATGCATTACGTCGTATTTTTGTAATAGAAGATATACCTGCATGGAAACCATCTCTAAGGTCGAAAACAGCCATTAGAACATCCGATAAACGTCAATTCGTAGATCCATCTATTGCTGCTGCTTTAATGCATGCAAACATAGATAGCATTCTTAATGATATGAATTATTTTGGTTTTTTGTTTGAGTCATTAGCTGCTCGCGATTTACGTGTTTATGCTCAGGCACTTGATGGTGATATTTTTCATTATCATGATAAAAATGAGTTGGAAGCAGATCTGGTCATTCGTCTCCACGATGGTCGTTGGGCACCTGTAGAAGTTAAATTAGGAAGCAGGGAGATAGAAATTGCCGCAGCAAATCTGATAAAACTCCAAAATAAAATAGATACGGATAAGGCTGGCCAACCCTCTTTTAAAATGGTTCTTACAGGTGGTCAATTTGCCTACAAACGTCAAGATGGTGTTATAGTAGTGCCCATAGCTTGTCTGAAAGCATGATTTTTTTGTCCTACTCCCCCCGCTGCCTGCGCAAGTGTTGCGCATTGCTTTTGTCGGCCTGCCTGAGCCTGGCCTGCTTTGCTCAGACCACTTACGACACTATTCAAAGTTGGAATCTGGCTGAATACAGTGCGCAAACTCTGGCCAATCTGGCCGCCGATACCGAACACTGGACTCCGATGTACAAAGACGAGGTGTTGCAACGCTATTCCAACAAAGTACCAACCGACGGGCTGCCGCTACAGGCCAACGGGCAAGTGATTGCCGAAGTCGAGGGTTTACTGGTGGGCAGCGGAATCGAGGCCGGCAGTTTGTTGCTGAGGCACAACATGGGCAGCAGCCAGAACGGGATGCAAATGCAACGGATAGCACCGGTGAGCATTCCGGGGCTGCAGGCCGGGCAGCGGGTGACGGTGGCCATCAAATCCTCTTCGAGTGCGCCTCAGGGCATAGCCCAGCTGAGCAACCTCAGTGGCAGCTACGGGCCGGATACCTATCCCTCTACCTATTTCAAAACCTATGGCTTCGATGTAGTAGCCGACGGGGAGGTGAGCTGGACCAACAGCGGAGGCGTGGTGGTGCAGAGCGTGGCGGTGCTCCGCGTAAAAGAGGACCAGCGCGAACAGGTGGCCACTCCCCTGATCAAAGTGGAGGGAAAGCAAGTCAGCCTGAGCTGCGAAACCCCCGATGCCCGCATTTTGTACGCGCTGGTCGATCATGCCGAAGTGCTCGATTATGCCCGTCCTTATACCGGCCCTTTTGAACTGAACCGTTCCTGCCGGCTCAGGGCTATTGCCCAAAAAGAAGGCATGCGCGATTCACAGCTGGCCGATACCAGCCTGCAGGTGGCTATGTCCTTTCCTTTTGCCGGACGCCCCCGGGTGCTCGATCCCGAAGCGCTCGACCGCGGAGCGGTGGCCAGCTTTACGGGCAGCGGCAGTCGTTACCTGATCAACTGGCGCAGCCTGATTGATGACCCCGCGCAGCTGAGTTTCAATGTGTATCGCGACGGCGTCAGACTGAACGACTCGCCCATTACCGACCGCAGCAATTACCTGGATTACGCCGGTGCTGCCGGCAGCGAATATACTGTGGAGGCTTTGTTAGGAGATGAGGTGGTAGAAACCGCTCCGGTACAGGTCTTGCCCAAAGGCTACCTGGACATTCCGCTCAACCGCCCCGCGGGGGGCACTACCGAGAGCGGTGATTTTTATTACATTCCCGGCGATTGCATGGTGGCCGACCTGGACGGCGACAAGGCCTACGAAGTGATAATGAAATGGGACCCCTCCAATGGCAGGGACAATTCGGAATCGGGCTACACAGGCAATGTGCTGATCGATGCCTATCGCATGGACGGCACGCAGCTCTGGCGCATTGACCTGGGCAAAAACATACGGGCAGGCGCGCATTATACGCAATTGATGGTTTACGACCTGGACGGCGACGGCCGGGCGGAACTGGCCTGCAAAACGGCCCCGGGCACCATAGACGGCCTGGGTAATTACGTGCTGATGGGCCAGGA
>JAAZGQ010000309.1 GCA_012511135.1 Bacteroidales bacterium
AAAGAAAAACGACGAAAATGATTTTATTCCAAAACCGTGATGTGGAAACAGGCCTGCTTAACTTCCCTGATTACAAGGCAACGACCTTCCTCTGACATTTCGGTTAAGACCTCGGCCAGGGGGTGGCGCATCATGTCGTGCCGGCAAAAGCCTTCGGGTGCCGGCTTTTCGTGTTTAGGCAAAAATTCCTTGTACGAGATGTCAAAGGATGTTCCGTAGATGTGAGACGATTCGTTTTGAGTGGCGTTGATGTTGCGTTTACCGAGGCCCTGCTGGCTTTCGTCTGTTCGCAATACCGAACTCACCATTAAGTAATAAGGCGGCAGATTCAGTTCCTTCAGCTTGTCGTGAAAACGCACGCCAATCTCCTCCAGCAGCTCAACCGCCTCTGGTACCAGATAAGGCTGTGAGTGCGTCAGATTTTTCAAGCGATAGCTGTCTGCATTTTCTTCTAAGGCCTTGAGCTTACGACGCCTTAGAAGTTTGGGTAACTCCTCCTCCATCTCCGCATTGGTCGCAAAGGGCGTGATGCCCATCCGTTTGGCACTTTCCAGGTGCAGGTCAAGCTTGTCCTTGAGCCTGCCCACCTTCCAATGCCGGGTAGAAATCACCTTACAATCGGGACATTGCCCCAGCTTATAAAAACTGGCCTTCCCGGACTGCTTAGCCTCTTTACGCTCGTTATCGCTCCAAAAGCGTACTAAGGCTATCATAACAAGACAGGTACAAAAACCAATAACAAAAAAATAAAGGCTGAAGAGTATGGAACGACGCATGGTTCTATAAAAATTGGAATATTTGCATGAAAGCAGCAAAACTTTACTACGCTTAAAAAGACGTAAAGATAGAAAATTCTAAGAAAACACGACCGGGGTCTTGACTTAAAACAACCCACTATTTGTCTTTATGGTCTTTGAAAGTCGACTTAAATCAAAGGATTTTTTTCATCTGAGTTATTAAGAAGGCAAGCCTTTATAAAAGGATTATTTCAACAATTCTTCCGCCTTATCAAGCGCCTTACTTATATGGTCAAAAATGAAATCTTTGCCAATGTAGTCGGCCAGACCAGAGTGGTCAAGTACATCGTAGACTTTTTTGTTTACGCCGCTCAGGATAATGTGAATATTATCCTTTTTGGAATTCTCACAGAGGCTGCGAAGGTTTTTTATGCCGGTGGAATCGATAAAGGGAACTTTACGCATTCGAATAATTCGCACTTTGGCCCGACGCTTTTTGATTCCCGAATTGATCTCGCTAAAAGTATTGGCTACGCCAAAAAAGAAGGGGCCGTCAATTTCGTAGATTTCGATATCGCTGTTTATCTTTTCCAAAATAACATTGGCTTCGGGGTCTTCGCTTCTTCCTATTTCGTTTTCGATAACCTTGATGCTCGAAGTTTCCATTACTCGTTTGATAAATAGAATGCAAGCCAGGAGTAGCCCCAGAGAGATGGCCACGGTAAGATCGAAAATTACCGTCAAAAAGAAGGTAACCAACAAGACCAGCACATCGCTCTTGGGATTTTTTAGCAGGGATCTAAAAGAACGCCATTCGCTCATATTATAAGCCACCACTACCAATATTCCGGCCAGGCAGGCAAAGGGAATATTGGCAGCCAGAGGCATCAAAAATAAATAGACCAGGAGCAAAAAGACTGCGTGAACAATGCCGGCCACCGGTGTGCGACCTCCGTTGTTTATGTTGGCCATGGTTCTGGCTATGGCTCCTGTGGCCGGAATACCGCCAAAAAACGAGGACATAATATTAGCCAGGCCCTGGCCGATCAATTCGGTGTTTGAATTGTGCTTTTTCCCGGTAACTCCGTCCGCCACCATGGCAGAGAGCAGGCTTTCGATGGCTCCCAGCATGGCTATGGTAAATGCCGGGCCCAGCAATAACCTGATGGATTGTAAAGTAATGGCCGGGGTACTGGGTTTGGGCAGCGGAGCACCGCCACTCAGTTCGGGATAAACATTACCGATGGTATCGATTTCGACTCCGTATCTTTTAAGTACGATCACCAGTAAGGTAGAAAGGACAATGGCGACCAGAGATCCGGGAATGACTTTACTGACTTTTTTCCAAAGAAAGCTCAGAGCAACAGTAAACACGGCAATACCTGCAGCCCAGGGATTGATGCTGCCAAGATGCTTCGCATAGCAAATCCATTTTTCAATAAAATCGGAAGGTACTGACAAAGCTGAACCATCCAGGGCTTTCAAGCCCAAGAAGTCTTTTATCTGGGTTGAGAAAATAACCAGGGCTATTCCACTGGTAAAGCCTACTATAATGGGATAGGGCATGAATTTAATTACATCTCCCAATTTGAGCAGTCCCATCAATACCAGTAAAACTCCTGCGATGGCAGTGGCTATAATCAATCCCGTAAGTCCAAATTGGGCAACTACTCCGGCAACAATGACAATAAATGCACCGGTGGGGCCGCCAATCTGTACATGGGAACCTCCGAACAAAGAGATAGCCAGTCCCCCGATAATTGCGGTAATCAGGCCTTGTTGCGGACTCACGCCGCTGGCAATGCCAAAAGCAATAGCCAGGGGTATGGCAATCACTCCTACAATAATGCCTGCGGTAAGATCTTTTAAGAACAAGGCTTTGGAGTATTGCCCGGTTCTTATCAGTTCGTAAAATTTTGGTCTGAAAACCTGATCAAGCTTAAACTTTGTAGTATTCATTCTTTTTTCAGCCACTCTGGCCATTTTCAAAAAATTGTGCAAAGCTAGCCATTTAGACGAAATTTTGCAGTATTTTTGTGAATTAAATTTCTCATTATAAGATTATGCCATTAAACCTGCCTCCTCAATTGCCCGCTATAGATATTTTGAAAAAGGAAAATATCTTCGTAATGGACGAAGGCCGGGCATCTACTCAGGATATTCGCCCTCTCAGAATAGTGGTGCTCAATTTAATGCCGATCAAAATCACCACCGAAACTGATTTAATCCGTCTGCTCTCGAATTCTCCCCTTCAATTGGAGATTAAGTTGATGAAAATCAAAAGCCATACACCCAAAAATACCCCGGTGGAGCATATGAAGGCTTTTTATAAAACCTTTGAACGAATGCGTAACGAAAAATTTGACGGAATGATTATAACCGGAGCACCTGTTGAGCATTTGGATTACGAGGATGTTACTTATTGGGAAGAAATAAAAGAGATTTTTGACTGGTCACGTACCCATGTTACCTCTACTTTATTTATATGTTGGGCTGCTCAAGCCGGTTTATATCATCAATACGGGATTCCCAAATACAATTTGCCCGAAAAAAAATTCGGCATTTTCAAACACAGGGCCAATCAACCGGAATATCCTCTGTTCAGAGGCTTTGACGATGAATTTTTCGTGCCTCACAGTCGAAATACCGAAATCCGCCGCGAGGATATTCTAAACAAGCCGGAATTGACCCTGCTGGCTGAATCTGACGAGGCCGGCGTGTATATAGTTATGGGTCGCAATGGCAGAGAGTTTTATGTGACGGGTCACTCTGAGTACGCACCCGACACTCTGCATAAGGAATATACCAGAGATCTGGACAAAGGGCTGAACATAGCCGCTCCCTGCAATTATTACACAGACAACGATCCTGCCAAACAACCTCTGGTTCGCTGGAGAGGACATGCCAACCTGCTGTTTAGTAATTGGCTGAACTATTTTGTATATCAGGAAACTCCTTACGATATCAGCCAGGTTCATTGACGGCCAAAGGGTTTATATGGCAACTAAAGCAATGACCCCTCAAAAGATAGCAAGCAATCAGTCTTTGGCTCCGAACCGGCCACCTAAGAAAATTGAGCTTCTTGCCCCCGCCAAAGACCTGAATTCAGGTATTGAGGCTATTCTGCATGGGGCTGATGCCGTGTACATCGGTGCGCCAAAATTCAGCGCCAGAGCCGCTGCTTCCAATTCCCTGCAAGACATCGAGGCCCTGGT
>JAAZGQ010000310.1 GCA_012511135.1 Bacteroidales bacterium
ATGCGCTTGCGCTATAACAACACGGAATGGGAGGTGGCCGGTTTCATAAACGATTACGAAAGCACTGTCAGCGGTTATCCTGTGTTGGGAGGTACCGCAGATGTGCAGGATATCTTGCAGCGCTATCCCGATTATTACCTGATGTGGGGCATTCACACGATAGGACGCAATTATTTGATCGAGAAGGTGTTTAACAAAGTGAATCTTCCCAGGGAACGCCTGGCAACCATAGTGCATCCATCGGCTTTTGTGGCCCCCAATGCGCATCTGGAGCCGGGGGTGTTTATTATGTCCAATTGCTATGTAGGCCCGGCGGCTCATATCGGCCTCTGTTCGATGTTGATGGCCAACGCCATCGTGGCGCACAATACCCGGGTGGGGCCTTTGTGCCATTTTTCGGCGGGCTCTATTACCAGTTCTTACGATACCATCGGTAAATGTTCATCGATTTCCTTTGGGGCAGTGGTGCTCGAAAAGAAAAACATTGGCAACTTTGCTGTAGCCGGAGCTTCGAGCCTGGTAACCAAAGACATTCCCGACGGCGAGATTCACATAGGAACTCCGGCCCGCTTTATGAAAAAAGTGGCAGAAGAATAACAAGCTTAAGCTATGACTACGCAATCTCTTGTTAAAAAGCTGGGTTTAGGTACGGTGCAGTTTGGACTGGATTACGGCATCAGCAACAGCCTGGGACCTACTCCCGGGCAGGAGGTGAAGCGTTTGCTCGAGTATGCGGCCGGCAAGGGAATTGACCTGCTCGATACCGCAGCGGCCTATGGCAACAGCCAGGAGGTGCTGGGCCGGCAGGAGCTGAGTTCTTTTAGACTGGTGTCGAAATTCCTTTGCGACGGGCATACGGATATCTTAAGCTTGCTGCAGTCTTCTTTGCGAGCCTTATCGGTCTCTTCGCTCTATGCTTACCTGGCTCACCGGCCTCTGCAAATGCTGGAATACCCCCATTACTGGGAACAATTGCAAGACTTGAAACGTTCAGGTGATATCGGCAAACTGGGCTTTTCTTTTGATACACCCGAAGAAGCCGATAAAGTATTGCAGGCCGGCCTGCAGCCCGACCTGGTACAGCTGCCTTACAATTACCTGGATCATCGTTTTGAATCCCTGATGCAGGAGCTTCATCAACAAGGCTGCGAAATTCTTGCGCGTTCGCCCTTTTTACAGGGTTTGTTTTTTGTCGATCCCGGGGAACTGCCGGCGTATTTTGACGGCATCAGAGAGCTTCTGGCCGGTTTGCAGCAGTACGGAGACGCACTCAGGGGCGCTCTGCTCAAATACGCGGCAGAGCAGCCCTATATTGATAAAGTAATATTTGGAGTGAACAGCCTGGATCAATTCAGGCAAAACCTGGACAGCCTGAGTACGGCCCCGGATTTGCCGCTTTTGGACAGGACTGTTGACCCTGACCTGATCACACCTTCTAAATGGCCAAAACGATGAAAATATTTGATTTAAGTTCCAAAGTTGCCGTGGTTACAGGCGGTTACGGGCATCTGGGCACAGCCATGACCCAAGCCTTGTTGCAATGCGGTGCCCGGGTGGTAGTGGCCGGGCGTTCGGCCGGGAAATTCAGCCGGGTTTTTGGCTCCGCCAACCAAAGGCTCAGCTTTGAGCCCATTGATATTTGCAGTACGGCAAGCATTCAGACTTGTTTTGCCAATGTTCAGCGGCAGTTTGGGCGAATTGACATTCTGCTGAACAATGCCCATGCCAGCAGGGGGCGTTCGCAGGAGCAAATGAGCGACGAAGACTGGGCTTATACCATGGAAGGGGTGTTGGCTTCGGTGCATAAAACCATCCGCGAACTGATTCCATTGTTTAAGCAGCAACAAGGAGGGAAAATCATCAACATTGCCTCGATGTACGGATTGCTCAGCCCTGATTTTGACAGCCTCTACCAGGGCGGGGATTGCGAGAAATACACCAATCCTCCGCACTACGGTGCGGCCAAGGCGGCTATGATTCAGCTGACAAAATACTACGCGGTTTTGCTGGGTAAATACGGGGTGCAGGTGAACGCCGTAGCTCCCGGGCCTTTTCCCAAACCGGCCATTCAGCAGGAGAATCCTGTCTTTATCGAAAGACTGAGGAGCAAAAATCCCCTGCACAAAATCGGGCAACCCGACGACCTGGCCGGTGTAATTGCTTTGTTGAGCTCTGCTGCTTCGGACTTTATTACAGGTCAAACCATTCAGGTGGACGGAGGCTGGACAATATGGTGAAACATCCCTGCATCATAGTTCAGGCCAGGATGAACAGCGAAAGGTTGCCCGGCAAAGTGATGCGCCCCCTGGGCGGGCGGCCCCTGATCGGGATTTTGCTGGAACGTCTTCAGCAGTCGGGTCTGCCGCTGCTGCTAGCCAGCTCGGTACATCCCGAAAACGACATACTGATCGATTACGTCCGCAGTCTGGGCGTACAAACTTTTCGCGGCAGCGAAGACAATGTGCTGGAACGCTATTACCTGGCAGCCCAAAGCTGTGGGGCCGATGTGGTAATCAGGGCTACGGGCGACAATCCCCTGATGGACGGCAAGCTCATTGCCGATGCATACCAGCGATACCTGGAACTGGACAACGAGCGTTGCTACTTGTCTATTGGCATGAGCAAGACTTTTCCCCTGGGAATTTCGGCTTCGGTTTTTTCTTTTGCCCTGTTGGAAGAAGCGTATCGGAATGCCAGCCTGCCGGGGCATTTTGAACATGTTACGCCTTACATTTCGACCAATGTGCCCGGCAACATTGATCTGCAGCTCTTTGCCTCCCCAAAAGACCGTTTTGCCTGGAGGCTGACAGTGGACACCGAACGCGATTTTGAATTGCACCGCATTCTGATTGAGCAATATGCCTGCGACCGGCTCGGTATTGACGAAATTATTCAAGTCCTCGATGCTCATCCTGAACTGGCTGCCATCAATTCTGATGTGGTTCAGAAAAGCTGGGATCAATAGCAAACTTCGGGTTTGCGTGGGCAAATGGGGGCATTTAAGCTTTGGCTGTTTTTCAAAAATCGGTAATCAACAGCCTTCGGGAGTTAAAAATCATTAGCTGCCACTTAATTAAACTAAAGCAAAACTTGATTCTGCCGACTATAGTCTATTTTTGCCGGATGAAGCAAAAACTGCAAGGCATAAGTCTGCTGGTGTTGGCCTTGATTTTGTTGTTATTCGGCAATTCAGTCAGGGTTTGGCATTTTTGTTGTGAACTCTGCCGGGAAAACAGCCTGGAGATAATGCTTCAGGGCAATTGTGAGCCTGTTCACCACTGCTGCAGTGCTGCTGATGCTGCTGATCCCTGGCTGAATCATACGCTTGTGGACGATAATAATACTCTTCCCCACAATACATCCTGTTCAAATACTTCCGGGCAGGCCCCCGGCTGCTACAGCGAAACCATTACTATCCCTTTTGAAAGTTCCCACAAATTAATAAAATTCCTGCCGGTCGGTCAGTTTGTGCAAGTCCTGGTTCTTCCCTTGAATTTATTTAAGGACGCACATACTGCTACCACTTCTTTTGCTCCCCATATAGCTGCGAGGTCGTCAGGACGGCTCCTGCTTAGCCTGCACTGTGTTTTAAGATCTTGATTGATTTTGAGGCGTTTAAATTGAAAGTTGGGATATGGAACAAAATATGGTTCATTTCCAAACACTTTTCTTTTTGAGCGCCAGGATTGCTCCTTTCCTAATCAAAACTCTTAATGACACAGTGAATAAGATGAAAAAACAGATTTTTATACTGGCCTGCCTTTTGTGCTGGCTACAGCTGGGGGCTCAAACAGAGCATCAGCATAATGACGAAAGTGCTCAAACAGAGCATCAGCATGATGACGAAAGTGCTCAAACAGAGCATCAGCATGATCACGAAAACCGGAAAGCTGCCCTTGTCGGTGACAGCAAGCCCGTGGATCTAAGCCGGCATGCCGTAGCGACTTCGCTCGATACTGCTTCGACCGAATACCACAATCTAATCGACCTGGATGCCGCTCAGGTGAGTGCCCGCAAACAGGGGCTGCAGATTTCAAGTCTCAGCACCGTCAAATTGGAAACCATCAGTCAGGACGAGCTTTGCAAAGCCGCCTGTTGCAATCTCTCGGAAAGTTTCGAAACCAATCCTTCGGTAGATGTCAGTTACAGCGATGCGGCCACCGGGGCCAGGCAAATCAAATTGCTGGGCCTTTCGGGGGTATATGTGCAGCTGCTCGGCGAAGGCCTGCCTTTTTTGCGCGGTCTGGCGTCGCCCTACGGCCTTACTTATGTGCCGGGGCCCTGGATGGAAAGCATACAGATTTCCAAAGGAACAGCTTCGGTATTGAACGGTTACGAAGCCATCAGCGGACAGATCAATGTAGAATACAAAAAACCGCCCACCTCGGATCTGCTTTCGCTCAATCTCTTTTTGGCCGATAACCTGCGCAACGAAATCAATGCCGATCTGGCCCTGAAGCTAAATCCCTATTTGTCGTCTCAGACTTTTGTACATTACGAAGACGAAAGCCGGGAGCACGACGGCAACGGGGATGGTTTTATGGATTTACCCGCAGTGAATCAACTTTCTCTTTTTCAGCGTTTTTACTGGAACAAGAACGACTTTACTTCGCAACTGGGGGCCAAAGGCCTTAGAGAAAGTCGCCGGGGAGGTCAGCTGAGCGACATCCCCAATCCCTGGCGAACCGATATTCAAACCGAGCGTATGGAAGTCTTTGCCAAGAACGGTTATATTTTTGACGCACTCAACAACACTTCCCTGGGGCTGAATCTGTCGGCCAGCCTGCACGATCAGGAGGCTTTGTATGGCCGGAACCGTTACGATGCCCGTCAACTGAATGCCTATGCCAACCTGATTTTTCAGACAGACCTGGCCGAAGGGCAGAAATTGGTGACGGGTGCCAGCTTGCTGACAGACTATCTGGACGAGGCTTTTCTGGATTATACGATGTTGAATTTACTCTCCGGGCCTAAGGTTTGGAACGAAAGGAGACAGGATTATTACAGTATATCTTCGCTACGTACAGAATTAACCCCCGGCCTTTATGCCGAATATTCCCTGCAGGCCGCCGAAAAGCTTCGCTTTTTGTTGGGTTTGCGCTATGATTACAGCTCGCGCTACGGTGGTTTTGTTACTCCCCGCTTGCATATCAAGTACGACCCGGCTTCGTGGTTGCAGCTCAGAGCCAATATCGGCAAGGGCTATCGCAGCACCAACATCCTGAGCGAGAACAGTTACCTGCTGGCGGGCAGCCGTCGCTTTATGTTGTCGCAGGACCATCTGCATTTTCAGGAAGTGGCCTGGAATACCGGGCTCAGTGCGAACTTTTTCCTGCCCCTGGGGCCGCGCAACCTTCAGCTGGGCCTGGAGGCTTTTCATACCCGCTTTGATAAGCAGTTGCTGGCCGATGTGGACGCCGATGCTCAGCGTGTGTATTTTTATGAAATGCAGGGGGAATCGTATTCTTCGGTTTTGCAGGCGGAAGTCTCTTATGAGCTGATAGCAGGACTGCAACTGGGTGCAGCTCTGCGGTATACCGACGTACGCAGCACTTACAACGCCAATGCCGGAACAGAGGGGGCTCCCTACCTGCCCGTTTTGCGCGAAAAGCCTTTGAACAATCGCTACAAAGGCTTGATCACAGCCTCGTACCAGTCGCCCCAAAAACGCTGGCAATTCGACACGAATCTTCAGCTGAACGGGGGAGGACGTTTGCCCGGAGCTTATGAACAAACAGAGAAGCGTTTTTATCCCTTCCCCGTTTTGAATGCGCAGTTTACACTGTATTTCGGTGAGGGTTCCCTCTATCTGGGGGGCGAAAACATCAACAATTTCAGGCAAGCTAATCCGATATCGGGGGCCGATCAGCCCTGGGGAAATGACTTTGATGCGACTCAGGACTGGGGCCCGGTGCACGGCCGCAAGTTGTATGTCGGTCTGCGCTATTCGATTCCTTCGCTCCGGGCTTTATTGAAACCGGGCGCAGCTGAAACTGTTCACCAAGCTGAGCCGGATCACGATCATTCTTTGCATTGAGTATGTAGAAACAAATTTTTCAGGAAGATTCCATAATTATTTACTTGCACTTGG
>JAAZGQ010000311.1 GCA_012511135.1 Bacteroidales bacterium
TACGTAATAGCCAACGGAGCAGAAATTTACGCCGCCAGTTCAGCCGCAGATTACAGCGACTGGGAGCTGGTGTCCGATCTGGATGCCGGGCGTTTTTGCTCCGAACCGCAAATCGATCAGAACGCCATTGACGAAGGCATTCTGTCTTTTGTTTACCTGGCCCGAAACAATCGGCTGAGCGTAATAGACTATTTGCTGGACAATCCCAAACCGGCTACAGGCAGCGGCCTTAAGTCTTATTATTATTCGGACAGCCGTTTTTCAAACTGCATCGATTCCGCAGTGGGCCTTCCCGACAGCCCTGCCGGAGCCGATGTAAAAAGCCTGCGCTGCTCGGGCAGCCTGGAAACCCGTTACGGAGAAGCCTACACCCTATATCTGAACACTACAGCAGCCAGCAGGCTCTACGTCAACGGCAAGATATTGCTAAACACTTCCAACACTGCAGAGCCTGCAGAATATGCGGTGGAATTGCCGGCTATCAACAGTCACCAATACAATATTGTGATTGAAAGCCTGGCCGTACAACAGGATGTGCTGGAACTGAAGTGGTCAGGCAAACGTACAGCCAAACAACTCACACCGGCCGAATCGCTCTATCCCGAACTAAATCCGGCACCCGAACTAAACCTGTCTGCACCCGGTCTGGCATTAAAAAAAAAACTCCCTGAGAGCTTGCACGATGGGTATCAGGTCAGGCTCGAAACAGAACAGCAGGAACTGATTGAGGTAGAGGGCTTTGACCCCGGGGCTGATTATTCCCTTGAATTTGCCTTGCAAATTGCAGAAGCCGGCAACAGAGGCTTCGATTTTGCGGCCCGCAGCGGCTCGGGCCTGGGCCTGAGAATAAGACTGAATACCGACAGTCTGCTCTGGGCCGCCCCACTCTCCGGCAGCGAACTAATGGATTTATGCGACAACAGCCAGCAGCAAATCTGGCGAATAGCCCAAAACAGAGACAGCGTTTATGTTTACCGCAACGAAAGTTTTGTCTGTGGCCGGCCGGCCGTCGAAATCCCTGATCTGGCTGCCGGGGGTAACACAGAAATCAATTTTGCCAGCGGCATAGAAGTCACCGACACTCTAAACCTTGTCAAGGATCCGCAATTTTTGAAAAGCAAAGATAACCAAGCTCCGGTGGGCTGGGTGTCGGAAAAAAAAATGGGTGGTTATACCGAATCCAGGGTAGTGGTCGATCACCCAAACTGGCCGGGACTTTCTGCCTTTCTTTTTCGCTTCGACCTGGACGCCAAGTACGGCACCTGGTACAGCCTGCCTGTGCGACTCAAACCGGGAAGCTGGCACGAATTTAGTTTTGACAACATCAACTGGGAGGCTAACAGCGGTCAATTTACCCTGACAGCCTCCGGCAACAAAGAGGGCACGGAGGGCGTCACAGCCAGCAGGGACTTTGAGATTCCAGCCGAAAACGGAAAAGTAGAACGCAAGTATTTTTACTTCAGGAGCCCGGAGTCTGCCGAAGCAGAAGTAGATTGTTACCTTAGTTTCAAAAAGAAGAACTATATGTCGCCCACCGCCATCACTAATCTATGTCTGGCGGAATATTCTCCGGCCAGCCTTAGTTTTGGCAAGGCAACACAGGGTGAAATACTCGACTACAAACTGGAATACCTCCATTACGACGATCAGGGCGCCTATGCCCCAGGCTCTGATACCGGAATCGAAACTCTTCCGGAAAGGCAGACAAACTCCTTTTTCAAAGTCTGGCAGCAGGGCAAGACCCTCCGTCTGCTATCGTACAGGGAACAGGCCCGGCTAAACGTTTACGACCTTTCCGGCAGGACTGTCTATGCTCAGTGCTTAGGGCCGGGAGAAATCTCTTTGCATCTGAATCCGGGAATGTATATTGTGCAGTTGGTCAGCAGGGGCAGTCTTCAACAACAGAAACTGGTTGTCTATTAATTTTCAAACTTGATTAATTCCATAATTGTTTTAACAAACATATTTAGCAATAAACACCTGGTATTTGATTGTTTTGAGATTGATTCTATTTTGTTTGTAGCACATCTGCCTGTTTTTTGTCTTCTTTATATGACTTCTTTTTCTGATTCCGTTTTATGTACAAATATTTCGCTTTCATTTTACTGTTAGCCGTCTTGTTGTTATGGACAGGCTGCCGGCCCTGTGCATACCAAAGCATCGACCTTGGACCTCTGCCAGAGGAAATTCTGGCTAAAGTGCCCTATCAGAACGGCCGGGAGTACAGTTTCAAACACTCTGCCGGACACACTGTTAATTTTTCATCTGTACGTGCCAGCCGCCAGGAAAAAACCCATCTTGACGATTTTGGCTTTTACTGCAACAATGAAGCCAGAATCTATGTCTACGAAGTCAACACGACCAGCCTGAAACCGGATTATCCCATTTTCAATATCCGGCTGGATCTCTGCAACGAAACCGACTCTTTCTATCGTTTTTCGGCTCAAATAGGTTCTGCCTCTTTTATCATTCCTGTACAAGCCGCCGACACCGCTTACTGGCCTGTAACTGTTGCCGATTCTTTGCAAATCGGTAACAAACATTACAAAGAAGTTTTCAAACTCAAAAACCTCAACGATAACTGGTACCACAGCGATTCCATAAGGGTAGACAGTGTGTTTTATAATTACGATCAGGGGATCTTAGTCATCAAAATGACGAATCGGGAATATTATGCAATCCAGGAATAATATCAGGAAAAACATTCAGGCTCAGTCTGTGGTTATGACTGAGACTGAGACTGAAACTCAGAATCAGAGTCTGAATCATGGTAAGAATCCCGTTCAGGCTCAAGTGAAGACTTCTGCTCGGGTCCTGATTCCGGCCAGTTTTGAATCTTGCCGGCGGAGAACTTTTTTTCACAGTCTGCCTATAATCCTGGCCTTATTCCTGTTTTGGTCTTGCGGCGAAGATTCCCCACTGGCCTGCGAAGAAACTTATTTTGTCAGCAACGACAAGCAGGAATGGCTAAGTGAGGACAGCATTGGCGACAGTTTTGTCATGACAGACCAAAACGGCATCAGCCAAAGCTTTACCATGCATCGCAACAACAGGGAATTTAATAAATCCTGGGGCGGCTATTTCTTCATTACCACGCACAGAACTTACAGGGAATATTTTTATCAGAACTACAGTTCAACTTACCAATGGAATTACTCTCTGTCGCTTTCTGCCTTATGGGAGCCCTACGGCGACGAAATCAGGGCGGAAGTGGGCAGCACTTCTTTTACTTATAACTTCAACTACGAATGCCTGAGCCGGCTGGAATGTGGTGAGGGCAATCTGGACAAACTGATGACCGACCAGGGTTACGAGGAAGACTTCAAAAGCTATTCCAGCGTCAAATTTCTGGACAGCCTTCGGGTAGGGAATACTGTTTACAAAGAGCTGTTACATTTTACTTGTCTAGACCTGGCAGAAGAATGGGAAGAATATACTGTAAAGGAGATCTATCTAGCTAAGCATTACGGACTTATACAATATAAACTTCAAAATGGCCTGGTGTATTCACGCGACTAAGCCCCATTAAAATTTAACATCTTAACAAAATTGTAACAGCTTTGATATGAATCTGTCATAAGCCTTGCTGATTTTTGCAGGAGAATTGAATCTTTCTTTTAAAAAACCAAGAAAATGAAAAAAACAATTTTCCTTATGGCTGTCAGCAGTCTGCTTTTGATCAGCTGTGATCAGAAAACCAGCCTTTCGGGCGCAGGTGCCACCTTCCCCCTGCCCTATTACAACATGGTTTTTAAGACTTTTAGCGAAAACGCAGGCATCGATGTTTCCTATGGAGGCATAGGCAGCGGCGGAGGCATACGCAGTCTTAGAGACGAAGTGGTCGATTTTGCCGGCAGCGACGCTTATCTCAGCGACAGGGAAATGTCAGAGATGAACGCTACCATCCACGTTCCCACCTGCCTGGGAGCCGTTGTGCTGTCGTACAATCTGCCGGGAATAAGTTCCCTGAATCTGACGGGCGACATCATTGCCGGCATCTATCTGGGCAGTATTAGCCGCTGGAACGACCCGGCCATCAAGACAATCAATCCCGGACTTGAACTGCCCGACAGAGCGATTACCCCGGTCTATCGTTCGGACGGCAGCGGTACTACATATGTATTCAGCGACTACATGACTAAAGTTAGTGCGGACTGGGAAAAATCCCTTGGCACCGGCAAATCGCTTAATTTTGCTCAGGGCATAGCCGCCAAAGGCAATCCGGGGGTAGCCGGCACTATTAGCCAGACCGAAGGCGCCATAGGTTACATAGGTTCCGAATATGCTTTTGCCTTGAACAGCCCCATCGCTTATTTGCAAAACGCGGCCGGCGAATTTGTTCTGCCTTCGAGCCTGTCCATCTCGGCCGCAGCTCAGGAAGAGATTGCCGACGACACCCGCAGCATGATTACCAATTCCAGGGTAAAAGGCTCCTATCCGATCAGCTGTTTTACCTGGATTATTGTGTACAAAGATCAGGCATATGCCAACAGGAGCGAAGCTCAGGCACGGGCTACACTCAGCCTGCTCAACTTTATGCTCAGTCCCACGGCTCAGGCTCAGACCACCACAGTGCATTATGCTCCGCTTTCGGACGAAGTGATTGCCAAAGCCAGAAAAGCCCTGTCCGAAATTCAATACAACGGCAAGCCACTGTAATCCCCAGCTGCCAATGTCGGACAAAATCTTCAGATCCTTGCTCCTGGTTTCGGCTTTGATCCTCTTGCTGATTTTTGCAGGTATGTTCTTTTCCTTGAGTAAAGGAGCCATACCTGCTTTCAAAGAATTTGGATTTTTGGGCTTTATCTTTTCGTCTGAATGGAATTCAAGCACGGGAGCCGAACAATACGGAGCCCTGGCTTTCATCAGCGGAACTTTGTTGACCTCGTTACTGGCTTTGGCTTTTTGTCTGCCTTTTTCACTGCCGGTATCTTTTTTTGTGGGCGAGTATTACAGGGGGAAAAAAGTTGCAGGCGTTTTAGGGGGTATAGTCGATCTGCTGGCCGGCATTCCTTCGATAGTCTACGGGCTCTGGGGCTTTTACGCCCTGAGGCCCCTTATTCAATCTCTGGGCTTGTCCGAACAAGGCTTTGGCATGTTGACCTCGTCGCTGGTGCTGGCCATTATGATTATTCCCTACGCTTCTTCTCTGAGTGCCGAATTTATCCGCATGGTTCCCCAGGAACTCAAAGAAGGAGCCTACAGTCTGGGGGCTACCCGGGCCGAGGTCATCCGCAACATTATTCTTCCCAACAGTTTCTCGGGGATCTTTTCGGCTTATATTCTGGCCCTGGGGAGAGCCATTGGCGAAACCATGGCTGTAACCATGCTCATAGGCAATACCAACAGAATTCCCCACGGACTGATGGATACGGGCAATACTATGGCCAGTATCATTGCCAATCAATTTGGCGAAGCCGACGGGCTCAAATTGTCTTCATTGATAGCCATAGGTTTATTGCTCTTTTTAATAACGGCCATTGTCAATTTTCTGGGCAGGCTGATGATTAAACGCTACAGTATATGAGTTCTTTAAAATACAGATTATTCAAGAATAAGTTACTGAGCCTGTCGGTGATTGTGCTCTCGGCCCTGACAGCTGTGCCGCTGGTGCTTATCATCGGAAAAGTGTTTCTTCAAGGCTGGAGACAGATTAACTGGGATTTTTTTACCGAAACTACGCCCAGCACGCTGGATGCTTTGCTGGCCATCAATAATAATCAGCCCATCCCCGGTGGTATTGCCAACGGCATTGTGGGAACTCTGATGATGGTGCTTATAGCCTCTGCCATAGCCATTCCCATAGGAGTAATGAGCGGCATCTACCTCTCCGAAAACCGCAAAACCAGGTTTTCGTCTGTCGTTCGTTTTCTGACCGATTTGTTACAGGGTACTCCATCGATTATTTTGGGGATCATCGCCTATCTTTGGGTGGTCATTCCCCTCAAGAGCTATTCAGCTTTGGCAGGAAGTGTGGCCCTGGCTATTATGATGTTACCTCTTATAGTACGTTCTACCGAAGAAACCATGAACCTATTACCTGTCAGCCTCAAAGAAGCAGGCCTGGCTTTGGGTTCGCCATACAGTTCTGTGGTATTGAAAGTACTTTTGCCCTCGGCTTTCGGGGGCGTTTTTACCGGTATCTTACTGTCTATATCCAGAGTTATAGGCGAAACAGCTCCCCTGATGCTGACGGCCCTGGGTGCAACAGCCATACAATGGGATGTCAGCAAACCTGCTTCGGCGGTTTCGCTGCTTATTTGGGAATTTTACAACGACCCCAACCTGCAAAGCATGATTTGGAGTGCTTCCCTGTTTTTACTCTTGCTGGTTTTGAGTTTAAATATTCTGGCCAAACAACTTGCAAAGAAATGGAGAATTTAACTAAAACACCTATCCTGAGCCTCAAAGAACTGAGCGTATCCTATACTCCCGGCAAATACGCCGTGAACAAAGTTTCAGCCAATATTTACGA
>JAAZGQ010000032.1 GCA_012511135.1 Bacteroidales bacterium
AGTCTTTCGGCTGTACCAACTTTGACCTGCCCAATCTGCGTGTAGACGAAGATATCCGTCGTAACGACGGCAATCCGGCTACCCTCAAGTACGCTTCTTCGGCTGCCCATGTCAGTGGAAAAAACTTTACATCATCCGAAAGTATGACCTGGCTGACCGAGCATTTCAGAACTTCCCTGGCCCTGATCAAGCCAGAAATGGACCAGTTGTTTCTGAATGGTGTCAACCGGGTTTATTATCACGGCACGCCCTATACCCCCAAAGAGGCCGCCTGGCCGGGCTGGCTTTTTTATGCCTCCATACTGGTGAATCCCAACAATACGATTTTCAGGGATATGCCTGCCCTGAACGATTACATCGCCAGAGTTCAGTCTTTTATGCAAAGTGGCAAGCCTGATAATGAACTCTTGTTGTATTTGCCCATTTACGACATTTGGCAAAACTACCGTAAGTCAAACTACCTGACCTTCGTTATTCACAGTATGGCAGACAAACTGCCTCAATTCGACGGCCTGGTATTGGAGTTGCGTGAAGCCGGTTACGACATGGATTATATTTCCGACAAGCAATTGTCTGAGACTAAATTTGCGGATGGTTTATTGCAAACTCCCGGTGCAGAATACAAGGCTATCATGGTGCCGCATTGTCAGGTAATGCCTCCCGCCACGCTGCAGCATTTGCTTCGACTGGCCCGCCAGGGTGCTCATGTAATGTTTTTGGGCAGTTTGCCTCAGGAAGTGCCGGGTTTGCACAAGGCTGCAGAAAGACGCGATCAGCTCCGGCAGCTCTGGCAGGAGACTGGCCTCAAAACAGACGTGCATTCGCAGCAATCTGTCTCATACGGCCAGGGTACACTGACTCTGGCTCCCGACCTGACACAGCTGATGAAAACCTCCGGTATTGAACCTGAAGAAATGAAATCTGTTCAGGGACTGGATTATATCAGACGTCGTTGCGAAGATGGCTATGTTTATTTTGTGGCTATGCAGCACAATCGATCGGTGGATGACTGGGTGCCTTTGGCTAAGCCAGCCTCTTCGGTGATGTTTTTTGATCCCCTGAGCGGCAAAAAAGCCCCGGCTCCCATGAGCAGAAATGAAGAAAATCAAAACCTGGTGTATCTGCAAATCAAACCCGGGCAATCGCTGATTATTCGAACTTTTGATCAGGGCAACTTATCGGGTGATACTTATCCGGTTTTCGAACCAGGCAACGTTAGCTACGGTTGTCGAAAAGAGCAAAGAAACCAGGAAGCCCTGCCTTTGTCGGGCAACTGGACTTTTGAATTCAGCGAAGGTCAGCCCCACATTCCGGGACAATTCAAAATGAAAGGCCAGCCTCGGCCCTGGACAGAACTGCAAGTGGAAGGCGCCGATGCTTATGCCGGTACCGGAGTGTACAAACTCGAATTTAAATTACCCAAAGTACAAGCCGACGACTGGCTGCTTGATTTCGGATTTTTGGCCGAAACTGCCCGGATCCGCATAAACGGCAAAGATGCCGGTCTGGTGTGGTCTGTGCCTTACGAAATCAGGCTGGGCGATTATTTATTGCCCGGTAAGAAAAACAGCATAGAAATTGCCGTGACCAATTTGCCGGCTAACCGTATTGCGGATTACGACCGGCGAGGCATTAAATGGCGTATCTTCAAGGATATCAATATAGTGAGTGTTTTCTACAAACCCATCACATTTGATGTCTGGCCTGTGCTGCCTTCAGGATTAACGCAAGCCCCCCGATTGATTCCATTAATTCATATAAAATAGTCTTATCTTTGTCAAGATGCAATTATTGTTTAATTCATTTAATAATTCTTTTATGAAAAAACTTTTTATAATAGCGGCTCTTGCGTTCTTCATTTCTGGATTGCAAGCCCAAAATAATCCTGTTGAATGGAGAGTTCAAACCAACAGGACAGTCACCGACATCAATCCCGATATGTACGGTATTTTCTTCGAAGACATCAACTTTGGTGCAGACGGAGGTTTGTATGCCGAGTTGATCAAAAACCGTTCGTTTGAATTCCCGCAAAACCTTATGGCTTGGAAGACCTTTGGTAAAGTGGAATTACGGACCATTGAAGCTCCTTTCGAGCGTAATCCTCATTATGTACGTTTGTCTCCCTCAGGACATGCCCACAAACATACCGGACTCGAAAACGAAGGTTTCCGTGGCATAGGACTCAAAGAAGGTGCCACCTATCGTTTTTCGGTTTGGGCCAGATCGGTGGATGGCAGAGCCCAAAGTATACGCATAGAGTTTGTTGATGCTCAGAACAATGTGATGGACAGAAGAAATCTGAGCATCAATTCCAAAGAATGGCAAAAATATCAGGTGGAAATCACGGCCTCCAGGACTGAACCCAAGGCTCTGTTACGCATTTTCCTTGATTCACGTAGCCAGGGAGCCCTTGACCTGGAGCATATTTCCCTCTTCCCCAAAGAGACCTGGATGGACAGAGAAAACGGTTTACGCAAAGACCTGGCTCAGGCCCTGGCCGATCTTAATCCCGGTGTTTTTCGTTTTCCCGGTGGTTGTATAGTCGAAGGCACAGATCTGGAAACCCGATATAACTGGAAAAATTCGGTAGGTCAGGTAGAAAACCGTCCGCTGAACGAAAATCGCTGGCATTACACTTTCCCTCATCGCTTTTTCCCGGATTATTTCCAGTCTTACGGCTTAGGCTTTTTTGAATTTTTCCAGCTTGCCGAAGATCTGGGTGCAGAAGCGCTGCCGGTGTTGAGTGTTGGCCTTGCCTGCCAGTTTCAGAACAACAATATGAGTGCTCATGTACCTGTAGAAGAAATGAATCCTTACGTACAGGACGCACTTGACTTGATTGAATTTGCCAATGGATCTGTTGATACTGAATGGGGTAAATTAAGAGCAGAGATGGGTCATCCGGAACCATTTAATATGAAGTATTTAGGTATCGGAAACGAACAATGGGGTCCGGAATTTCCCGAAAGACTGGAGCTTTTTGTGAATGCAATTCGTCTGGCTTATCCCGATATTCAAATTATTGGCAGCTCAGGCCCCTCGGCCGAAGGCGAACAATTCGAATACTTATGGCCCGAAATGAAACGTCTTGAAGTAGATTTGGTAGATGAGCATTATTACAAAGATCCCAATTGGTTTTTTGCCAATGCCGCCCGTTACGATAAATACGATCGCAAAGGGCCCAAAGTCTTTGCCGGCGAGTATGCCTCACACGACCATCCTCAGGGAAAAGCCAACAATTTTCGTGCAGCCTTGTCCGAAGCTTGTTTTATGACCGGACTGGAACGTAACGCCGATGTGGTCAGACTGGCTACTTATGCTCCCTTGTTTGCTCATGTAGACGCCTGGCAGTGGAATCCCGATTTAATCTGGTTCGACAATTTACGCAGTGTCAGAACCCCCAACTGGTATGTACAACAATTGTATGGCCTGTACAAAGGCACCGAGGTTTTGCGTGCTGCCAGCGGCAGGGATGCCCTTAGCGGACAAAACGGTTTGTATGCCAGTGCCGTCAGGGACGAGGATAAGAAAGAAATCATACTCAAGATTGGCAACAGCAGCAATCAGATGCAGCGCATGAAGATTGAACTGTCCGGCCTGAAAAAATACAATCCCGATGCCAAATGGATTATGATGCAGGCCAACGATCTGAATGTGGTTAATACTTTGGACGAACCTTTTAAAATAGTACCTGGTGAAGCCAGTTTCATGCTGACAGGAACAGAGTTTGAATTTATGGTCAA
>JAAZGQ010000312.1 GCA_012511135.1 Bacteroidales bacterium
CGGTGTAGCCGGTCCATACATAAAGATTTTGCAAGGTAATAAAGAAGGAAGCGCGCTGAAGGAAAGTGTTCTTTAACTGCTCTCCCGACATATTATACCTGAAAGTAAGCGACTTAAAGCGCACAAAAGAACCATCTTCGACAAACCTGTCCGAAGCCAGATAATTGTAACCCTTTCTGTACAGAGCTCTGGGCAACAGGTCGTCGGGAGCCTCGGACTCATCCGGGTAGACATGCCTCCAGCGTCTCAGCACCGACAAACTTTGGTTGTCGAAGGCATACATATTCTCCATGTTCAACTTGGCATAGTTGATTACATCATTGCCGTAACGGAAATTAAAGAAAGCATCCATACTGAATTGCTTCCAGCTGAGTTTTCCGCCAAAACCGCCCGAAAACAAAGCCATGGCATTGCCCAACCAGACAATGTCCTGATAATCAATATTGCCGTCGTTATTCACGTCCACATACCTGGCATCACCTGGTTGAAACTGATAATCGATGGAAGGATAACTGAAGCGCATATAAACAGGCTCCTGCTCTCCCTTGTCGTTATAGGTATAAATCTTGTCGCCCTTTTTGTCGCGGGCAATGGTTTGGTCTTCGTTCAAGTAAACTCCGTCATACAAATAGCCGTAATAAGAGCCCAGAGGCTGATCTACTATTAGCTGGGAAATGTAACTGGCATTAGAAGTGCTAAGGCCCGATTCCTGAGGATACAATTCCGAAATCTCCCTTAAACGGTTGTCGTTACGTGCAAAATTCAGATTCAGTGACAAGGTCCAGTCTTTGGTTTTGATGGGTATGGCAAAACACTGAAATTCCCAGCCATTGTTGTCCATACGGCCCACGTTGGTGTTGACCGAAGAAAAGCCGGTGGTAGTAGGAATCTTCAAATTATACATAAACAAATCGCGGGTTTTCTTTTGATACCATTCAAAATCGAAGCCCAGGCGATTACTGAACGAAGCAAAATTCAAACCAATATTGGCCTGAGTAGTGTTCTCCCAACGCAAATCGACCAATTCGAGATTGCGCTGAAAAGTACCCGAAGCACCCAGGTATTCATAATTATAGACATCGTAGGTGGCTACCGAAGCATAATTGCCTCTGGGCTGAGCACCATTCACACCATAACTGGCACGCAGGCTGAGTTCATCCAGCCATTTCCCGCTCAGGTCTTGCATAAAAGGCTCTCCCGAAATACGATAGCGCAGCGAAACACTGGGATAAGTACCCCAGCGGTGATTTTGCCCAAACCGCGAACTGCCGTCGCGACGCAGAGTTGCACTGAGAATGTAGCGATCCAGCAAACTGTAATGCACCTGGCTAAATAAATTAACAGAACGACTCTGGCCCGAAGATGAATTAATACCCAAACCACTCAGGCCAGCTACTCTGGCTCCGTTGGAGGGATCCGTCAGATAGGGACTGGCCGAATTGGAAGCATTGGCGGAAAAGCCTTTTTCCATCTTGTCGTAAGTGTTGAAACCGACCAGAATCTGCAAGCTGTGATTATCGCCCATTTCGGGGGTATAGAGAAGCTTGTTGAAAGTTTGCAAAATAAAAGCCTCACTGTCACTGTCGCTGGCCCTGTTAACAGTAGATTCCGTCCAGGGACGACCTGTGGCTGTTACCGGCAGGAAAGCATTGGCCTTGTCGTTCATAATGTCGAAACCCACATCAAATTGATAGCGCAGCACGCTCAATGGATTCCAGATCACCGAAAGATTGGGGATGATACGGTTACTTACCAGCTTGTACATACTTTCGTCGGCCATGGCCACCGGATTGTAAATACTGCTGGCCGAACCTGTCCAGTAGCCCTGCAGGGTCGAGGCCGGCGTAAAGAAATTGCCGGTCAGCACGCCCGCTTCGTTGTATTCGTACACAGACATATTAGGAGCACGCACATAAGCCTGGCTCAACACATCGTAGGAACTTCTCAGATAAGAAATAAAGGCACGGTCAGTCTCTGAGTAATTGTAGGACATATTGGCCGAGAACCTGAACTTCTCCGAAACATTGTAATCCACATTCAGACGGGTAGTAATACGCTCAAAACCTGTGCCTACAGTGGTCCCCGTTTCGTCGTAATAACCCACCGAGGCCCGGTACTGGGCTTTGCCGCTTCCTCCGCTGATGGCCACATTGTGGTCCTGAGTCCAGCCGTTCTGAGTCAATTCATTGAACCAGTCGGTATTTTGACCGTAATTGTAATAATAATAGGGATTGTTGACATCGTTGGCCAGTTCCGGATAAGATTCCGGATTGAAGCTTATGCCCGAATTCATCATGGCTTCCAGGATAAGGCCTACGTACTGGTCTCCATTCAGGGTGGGAATGCCTTTGGCCTGCTTTGACAGCGTTCCTTTAGAACTCAAAGTCACAGTAGGCGGACTGATACCTCCCCTTTTGGTCGTAATCTGTAATACCCCGTTGGCTGCTTTTGAGCCCCATATTGCAGTTGCCGCAGCATCTTTCAGCACTATGATTTCTTTGATGTCTCCGGGAGCTATATTCAACATTTGGGAGTATTCCTCCTCGTCTGCGGTCGAAAAGTCAAAATCCTCCGAAATAGTGGTTTCGTAAGGAAAACCATCCACAATAATATAAGGTTGGGAACTACCGTTGATCGAAGTAGTTCCACGAATACGAATAGACATACCGGCACCGGGAGCACCCGAAGTGGTCACCATGTCCATACCGGCTACCCTGCCCTGCAAAGCATCGTCGCTACTGGCCACAGACAAGTCTTCGAGTTCACTCATTTCTATCCTGACGGCGGCAGAGGTCAAGTCACGTTCGTTGATGTTCATCATTCCCGTGCTGATCTGTCGCCTTCCCAGCACAGTAGCTGTTCCCAGCTCCAGGACTTCCTCCCGCATTTCTATATTGATGATTTCGCGGTTGTCTACGGGAATAGTCTGTTTCTTAAATCCCGAATAGGATACAACCAGCACATCGCCGGGTTTTAATACAGACAGGAGGCTGTAATTGCCTTCGTAGTCAGTAACGGTATTGGCAACCACACGGCCGTCGCTGTTTTGCAGCAAAAGATAGGCCCCGGGCAAAGGCTGCTTGTCTTCGTAGGCAGTTACTACTCCGCGTATCAGTACTTTCTGAGCCTGCATCAAGCCGGGCAGGAGAGCCAGTAAAGCGATTAAGAGGCATTTATTCAGTATATTTTTCATCATTGCCTTTTTGATGGATTGCATTTAATTGGATAGTAGATTTGGGTTGACCTCGAAACTGATAAAACCGTCCAGGCTGTGCAAGACAGCTCTGGGCCCCATCACATTACTATTGTTCAGACCCCGGATCACCTGCTGGGTTCCCAAAACTGAACCACGTCCGTACACCAGCACACTGTTGCCGGATTCAATATCGGCAGCTCTGAAAATCAGTTTATTCTGATCCGCATCTTTGGCAATATCCACATAAGACTTGGCCAGAACCAGATCGACTTTGGCTTCGGTAATCTTATGCGAAGTAGTTGCCTTGTAAGCAGCATAATTTCCGGGGAAAATCCTGTCCAGGCCATCATCGGGATAAACCTCGCCAACGATGAGGTGAGCATTGATAAAGGCGACGGCTTTGATCAACTCTCCGTTGAGATTGGTATTCACATCCGCCAGGGTCGGGAGGTAACCGGCATCGATGGCTTCCTGCATGCGATCGTTGGTCGGAATTAGCACAGTATAAAAAGCACTGGAATTGATGGAGCCTTCCACTTCGACCAGGCAGCTGTCCCAGTAGGCTTTGAACAGCGTTTTGTCGCTCTTGTCCAGGTAGTTTTGTACAAAACTGACCAGGCTGCTTTCCGTCCAACCTTCGGAGGAACTGCCTTTCGTGTTTCTGGGACTGTAATTGATCAGCTTATCCAACTGATAAAATTGACCGTTGGCGTAATTGACCGTATCTTTTTGCAAATGAACCGAATCATTGTCGGCAATATTGCCGGCAGCCTGCAGGTAATCGTTTCTGTAGCGAATCATATCACCGTAATAATTCACGGCAAAACCATAACCTCCGTAACTGTTAGCCAAAGCGGCAGGAGCAGCAGTAAAATTATCCAGGGGATAGTCCATGGTGCGCATAAATACTCCGCTGGCAGCCAGGCGGTTGATTCTGGCCACCACATCTACTCCACCCACAGAAGAGGCTGTTTCGTTCGAAAAAGATGAATTTGAAGGGTCAAAAGTATAACCGTCATTTT
This sequence comes from Bacteroidales bacterium, assembly GCA_012511135.1. Lineage (GTDB taxonomy): Bacteria > Bacteroidota > Bacteroidia > Bacteroidales > UBA1402 > UBA1402. Next base: position 4,219 of record JAAZGQ010000312.1, read on the forward strand.
CGAGCAAATCGTTGGCTGGCATCATGAGCGTATAGTTTTCGTTCAGATAACCCGAATAAGACGACTGCAATAAATATTGATAGATTGAAGTATTGTAATTGGCCGATATGACCTGGTTCATATAAGAATAAGAAGGATCGAGCAAAAGCCTGCCGTAAACCGATTCGAAATAGCCCGATTTAACCACCCTGTCCATAGTGTAGACCATACCGTTGCTTGCAAACTGAGCAGAAGTAATGCCGGAGCTTGCATAATCACTGCCCAACACCCCTTTGCCATTGATAAATTCCCCTTCGAGCCCCACCAGATTCTTGGCCATTTTAAAATTGGAAGGCCAGACCAGCCCGTCGCAGATATGCGAAGCAATAAAGGTGCTCAGCACCGTCGACGGTAATTTGTTGAAATCGTCGGTATATTTAAGCAAGGTGTTGTCGATGTAGCTTTTGATGGCAGCATCGTCAGGCACAAACAAAGTGTAGGCGCCATTTTCGGAGGTGATGCCTTCGCCGGGACCGTAATAGCCTTCCAGATTCAGTGGTACATCAATGTGTTCGGGATTGTATACTTTCAGATAAACCGAACTTATCGCCGAATCGGGATACATCTTGTTATAATAATACTGCGCATCCACATCCTCACTGTAAAGAAAAAACTGATAAGAACTGTCGGACAATTTATGATACAGGAGTTGTTTAAACATCGCCCAGCCCTGACTTGATTTGGCAGGATCATTGGCCTGGCTGCTTATCATTTCGTCCAAATTGACAGGAGGCACTATGACCTGGCTAATTTCGTGAACCACACCGTTTTCGACGTAAATATCAGGAGTCAGAATTTCTGCTCCCAGCACATTGCCATTGGCCGGATTCCAGTCCGTTTCTTGATAAAACTCATTGTAGTCGGTAGCACTCAGTCCGTTGGCCGTAAAATAATTATTAGAAAAAACGGGCAGGTAACGGTAATTATGCCAGCTTTCGTTGAAAGAGCCTGTTGAATGCATAGTCCAGCGCTTTTGCCCGTCTACTTCTTCCTTAAATATAGTCTTGTACGAAGGGGTCTGCTTTCTAAACGAACTGCCCAATTCCCATTCCGCTGAGCTCAGCCAGGTATTGCCCAGGTTGGCTGCTTCGTAAGCGTTATAAATCAAACTGTAAGCAACCATCTCAGTAGCCAGGTTTAGGGGTATGTCTTCAACTTTTTCGTAATTATTTTCCAGCAGCCAGGCTTCGAAAGCCTGATCGTTGGGTGCAAAAAAAGTATAATGGCCAGAACCACTGAGCACTTTGGAATAAAGGGTTCTGTTCACCAGCTTGAGGTAGTGACTGAAATTGCCTTTTTCCTCTAAAACCTCCAGAGCATTTTTTTCCAACCACGAAGGACGTTGATAATAACTATCAAAATTCTTGCTACAAGATCCTAAAAACAACAGAGCCATAAGAAGGGGCATAATTATAAAGCTCCGTTCCAATGCCTGTTTTTTAAGGCCCCGGTTGTGGCATTTTGCGATTTTCATGTTATTTCAGGTTAATACATTTTATAATTCTCTTTTGCCAAGCCAATTTCCAGTGCTTTTGTCAATCAGGGTATTCGTTTAAACATCAGGCTTGCCAACTGGCCTAAACGGTACAATTTTATGCAAAAACGAGCATATTGTGGTATTGTCCTGCTTTTATTCAATGCAGAAAATACCTATATTTGCCCTGTAGATTTTTTTTTAAAATATGTAAACATACACTTTTTAAAAGCAAAAGTATGTTTTTTGAAAGGGCTTGTTGTTTGAATAATGATATTTCTGTTCACAAAACTGACCTAATATCTGTTAATAAGATTGACCTTAAACCATTTAGGCAAGCAAGCCCGGAGCCTACAACAGGCTTTATATATTTACATAATACTAAATACCAACCACTTAAATAGAATATTAAAACCAACACCCGAATCAACATTTAATCACAGTCTTTCCATATATTTAATCAACTTTCTAATGAAAAATAAAAACATTTTGATCCTTTTTCTTTTTTTGCTCCATATTGGTTTCATTTCAGCCAGAAGCCTGGTCATTGAACTCAGGGACGGAACAAAAATGTACTACCTGATCTCGCTGGATGAAAATCCTTGTCTGGTATTTGACCAGGGAAACATGAGCATAAATTCCGATCTGTTTACCGTATCGGAAGTGGAAAAATTTTACATCAGCGAAACCGATAATCCCAACCGACTGACAACTCCCCAACAGGAAGAGGCTTTCAAAAGCACCGGCCTGGCAGCCGAATCACTCCACATAATCATAGAAAGCCTGAATCCTGACAAACTACCCAAAGTCAGCCTGTACAGCATAGACGGGAAATCGCTGGAAAGCTCTTACAGCTTTAAGGGGAATGAACTGATACTAGAAACCTCGGGTTTAGCCCGGGGCATTTATATTTTACAAATCGGCAACAAGAGCCTTAAATTTCAGAAAAAATGAGAAAACTCCTGTTCCTGATTATCCTGCTGGGCCTCAGCCTGCAAAGCCGGGCCCAATCCGAACTCTACGTGGTCAGACAAGATCGCAGTTACCAAGCCATCGACCTGAACGACATCGATAGCATAGTGTGGCGTTCCAGCATTTACAGACTCTACAACAACGGCAGTTACAGCTTCAAAAGCTACAGCGATTTTCAATACCTCTCGTTTGAAAAACCGCCCAAACAGATCTTCACCCAGGCCGACGACCTCAGGAATCTGAATTTAAACAGCAGTTCGAGCCAATACTGCTGGGAACGGAGCCGGGAATCCGAGAACTTTATCTGTTTCTGGGAAGCCGGCCTTGGCAGCGACCCCATCAATGCCGGCAGTAAAAAAGTGGACGTGGACGACCTGCTGGCCAAGGCCGAAATATACTACAATGTCTACAAAAACCGGATGAAATTCATCCTCCCGGGCGAAAGCAAAGCGGATAAATACAAAATGATCATTTTCCTGTGGGACGACGACGAATGGGGGGCCTACGGAGGCGGCAGCAGCGATGTGATCGGCGCCATCTGGGTAAGTTCACACACCTGTCAGCCCACAGTCGGAGCTACCATTGCTCACGAGATCGGTCATGCTTTTCAGTACCAGACTTATTCCGATTACCGCAATACTTGCGGCTGGCGCTATGGCTTTGGCCCCAACGGATCGGGAGGCAACGGTTTCTGGGAACAATGCGCCAACTGGCAGGCCTACGACATCTATCCCAACGAGAAATTCACCAACCACAACTTTGGTGTTTATCTGGAGAATTACCACAAACACATTCTGCACGAAACGCCCCGTTACGCCAATTATTTTATCCAGGATTACTGGGTGATGAAACACGGCGAAGATTTCATCGGTAAGCTTTGGCGGGGTGCCCGCCAGCCCGAAGATCCGGTAGAAGCCTACAAGAGGCTTACGGGCATCGACCAGACGGCTTTCAACGATGAAATGTACGATTGTGCCGCCCGCCTGGTCAGCTGGGACATCGACAAAATACGCGATTACGGCCAAAATTACATCGGCCGTCAAAGTGTCAGCATGACTCCGGATTCGCTGGATTACTGGCAGATCAATCCTGAGCGCTGCCCCGAAAATTATGGTTATAATGTGATACGCCTCAATATTCCTCAGGCCGGCAAAGAAGTCAGAGCTCATTTCGTGGGCCTGGCCGGAGCGGATGGTTATCGTAAACTCAATGTGGAACAGGCTGGCTGGCGTTATGGTTTTGTGGCGCTCAAAGCAAACGGCGATCGGGTGTATTCCGATATGTTCCAGCAGGCCAACGATACGGCTCATTTTGTGGTTCCCGACAGCTGTTCCATGCTCTGGATGGTGGTTACGGGTGCTCCCGCTACCCACTGGCGTCATGCCTGGGACGACGACGACAGCAACGACGAGCAATGGCCTTACAAAGTAAAATTTGAACAGACCAATCTTTACGGTCAGTACGATTTCGCAGATGATTATCAGCGTTACGATACTACATTGTATTACGAAGTGGAATTGCCCTATAATTCTACTGACTATGGATCAACGGCTTTGAACCTCAATATCGATCCGGTTTGTATGGCTTTGGGACTGACTGGTGCACAACTCAAAACGGAACTGGGTAACAAGCTCCGCTTCGTAGGTTTTCACGCCAACGGCACTTATACTACCAATTTCACGGCTAATGGCTACGGGCATTGGTTTGGAGCTACAGGAAATGTGATTAACCATGGTCAGTTAAGTTATATTTTTTCCGAGTATCAGCAGAACAGTTTTACCTTCAACATAGGGCAATACCCGGGCCGTTGCGCCAAGGGCAATAAATACACCATACGTCAGGGCTTCCGCTACCAGGCTCCTGACAGCAAGACTTACCAGGTGATGCTGGTGTTCAAGATTACGATGATCTAAATCAGATCATACCAATCTTGTTTTCATTTTTCCTGCGGCAGGCTGTTTATCAGTTTGCCGCAGTTTTTTGCAGGGCTCTCGCTGATCTGTTGCAACGCTCCGGCTGATCTTTTTGCAGCGCTCCCACTGATCTTTTGCAGCGCTCCCACTGATCTTTTGCAG
>JAAZGQ010000033.1 GCA_012511135.1 Bacteroidales bacterium
CAGGTCGTCAGGATCGGCTCAGTCAAAGGCCGGGGCAGGTTATGGGGAGCCGGCACCTGGGAAATCGGTTACCGTAACGAGGATTTCACTTTCCAGGGTAATATTGAAACCGGAACCATCAAAAAAGTGGGTACAGGCATCATGACCCTGAGTTCTGCCATGACTTCTACGGCAAATTTCCTGATCAACGAGGGAGGACTCACTGTTTCAGGTCTGACCAGTGGCCCCGGCAGCTCGAATATATACATTAAGAATGGCGCTTTTTTGAGTGGCAACGGGAATATTCAGGGTGCCATAATAGTTGAATCCGGTGGCAGCCTGTATGCCGGTATGTATCAACCCGACAACCTGACCGCGGGCACCTCTTTCAGAACCAGCAATGTGCAGATGCAGGCCGGTTCCAATTTTGTGGTCAAAGTGGATCCCGGAGCGGAAAAATCGGATATGATGGTTCCTTCGGGCAATTTTGTTGCCAACGGAAACTTAATCATGCAAAACATCTCTGATCAGCCTTATAAGGAAGGCTTGTCCTTCCAGATTGTAAGGCCGGGCACCATTACGGGGGGCTTTAGTTCAGTTGAACCGGCCAGTCCGGGAGCGGGCCTGGAATGGGATCTGAGTGATTTTACATCGACCGGCAACATTAAAGTAGTTGCCGCCACCGCCCTGGAAGAACTCGATGCCGCTGAGTTGTTGATTTATCCCAATCCGACTGCAGGCAAGCTTTTTGTTCAACTGCCCCGGGTAGCCGGCGAATCGCATATTAAACTGGAAAACCTCGACGGAAAGCTCTTAACGGAACAAAGCGCCTATAATACCAGGCTGCTGGAAATCGACCTGACTCATTTGAAACAAGGCCTTTATATTATTACGGTAAATACCGATGGGCAGCTAATGAAACATAAAGTATTGTTGAAATAAGCCTGAATTTGAACTAAGCCTGTATATATCGAAACGGTATTGAAGGAGTGCAAATTAAGTACTGAATAAGTACAGAACTTAGATTTTTTAATAAGGGATAATAAGTGGAAATTTTAAAATACAGAGTAATGAAAAATCTTCTGTTAACAGCCCTGATGCTATGTTTAGCCTCCTGTGGTTTACAAAAGAATAAGCCTTTGAGCGAAAAAGATATGGCTGCCTATCTGCTGGTGTATTTTCAGGACAATACCCACAGCCTGCACATGGCACTTAGTGAGGACGGATATTGCTTTAGGGCGGTCAACGAGGGCAAAGCCGTGGTGGCCGGCGATACCATAGCCGCACAAAAAGGCATACGTGACCCGCATATTACCCGTGGCCCTGACGGTGCTTTTTACCTGGCCATGACCGATTTGCATATTTTTGGCAGGCAGCAGGGCTATCGCGATACGCAGTGGGAGAGGCCCCAGGAAGAATACGACTGGGGCAACAACCGGGGTTTCGTATTGATGAAATCCTTTGATTTGATTCACTGGACCCACGCGAAGGTGCATATTCAGGAGGCCTTTCCCCATTTGGATGTAGGTTGTGCCTGGGCTCCGCAAAGCATATACGATCCGCTGGAGAAGAAAATGATGCTTTACTTCACCATGCGGCTGGGGCACGGTAAGACCCAATTGTACTATGCTTATACCGACGACGATTTTACTCGTTTGCTCACAGAGCCCCAACTGCTTTTTGAGTATCCCAATCCGGAGATCCAGATTTTGGATGCCGATATTACACCCATGCCCGACGGGCGTTACTGTATGATGTATGTTGCCCAGGAAAATCCGGTAGGTATAAAAATGGCTGTTTCCGACAAGATCAACAGCGGCTATGTCTACGATGAACGCTGGATTGATTTTGAACGCGGTTCCTGCGAGGCTCCCAATGTGTGGAAAAGGATAGGCCAGGACAAGTGGGTGCTGATGTACGATATTTTCAGCATTCGGCCCCATAATTTCGGTTTTGTGGAAAGCTCCGATTTTGAGCATTTTGAGTCTTTGGGCCGCTTTAACGAAGCCGGCATGAAAACCACCAACTTCAGCTCTCCCAAACACGGGGCTGTCATTCATCTGACCAAAGAAGAAGCGGAAACTCTTACAAATCATTGGAAATAACAAAGCACGAAACTCTGTAGTTTATGGAAAAACAAAAAATGAGCCTTTGGGGCATAGGTCTTAGATTTGTTCTGATTTCCATTTTACTGACAGTAGTATTTATTAGTCTGAACTATTTTTTGTTCAGTGACCTGGTTTTTTGATTCCTTTCATTATGTATATTCTTTTCAAAACAATGATCGGGGAAGAGGAGCAATATTTGAAGACAACATTTGGTCAGGACTATCTTGATTATCAAAAAAGAGTTGGATCAATATTTCCAAAATTAAATCGCTGAACTATCTTTGGGTCTTGATTTAACGATCGTGGCAAAAGTATTGATCACCGGAGGAACAGGGCTGATTGGCAGCCGGCTGGGCAAACAATTACTCAGCAGGGGATACGAAGTAGTCGTCCTGAGCAGGACAAAAAGCGCTGAGAGCCCTGTTAAGACCTGTTTTTGGAATCCTTCCAAATCTAAGATTCCGGCAGAAGCCCTGGATTCTGTGGATTTTATTATTCATCTGGCCGGAGCCGGTTTGGCAGATAAACGCTGGACCTCAGCCAGAAAAAGAGAAATTGTCGACAGCCGGGTTCTTCCGGCCGGCTTGCTTTTCGAGGCAATCAAAGAGCGCAACATCAAGCCCGGGGCTGTTATTTCAGCCTCAGGAATAGCTTATTACGGCACAATTACTTCCGAAAAGATATTTGAAGAGGGCGATGCGGCTGCGTCGGATTTTTTGGGTTCGACCTGTTTTCGATGGGAGCAGGCAATTGATCGCTTTGAGAGCCTGGGGATAAGAACAGTAAAACTCAGAACAGCCGTGGTTTTGTCTTCCCCAGGCGGCGCGCTGCCCAAAATGTTGCTGCCGCTCAGGCTGGGTTTTGGTTCAGCCCTGGGAAGCGGAAGGCAATACCTGCCCTGGATCCATGTGGACGATCTTTGTGCTATCTACCTCAAAGCCATAGAGGATAATGAGATGCGTGGAGCCTACAATGCCGTAGCCCCTGAACACATCAGCTACCGGCACTTGATTAATCAAGCTGCAAAACTACAAAATAAAAAATTGTGGTTTCCTGATGTTCCGGCCTGGTTATTACGCTTGCTCCTGGGCGAAATGTCCGGAATGTTGCTCAAAGGCAGCCGGGTATCTTCTTCCAAAATACAGGCGGCTGGATTTGACTTTGCCTATCCGGCTCTGAGCACAGCCTTGCATCAGTTGTTTATGACCCGGAAATAAATATGAACACAACAAACACGGTGAAAACAATAAAAACCATAAAGCTGCAAGCAAAACCCGGACCGATTGCTGTTTTTTGGTTCCGGAGAGACTTGCGACTCCAAGACAACCAGGCTTTGCAGGAGGCTTTAAACGCTGAGCTTCCTGTATTGCCTGTCTTTATTTTTGACGAAGAAATTTTGGCCGATCTCGAAGCGGACGATCCCAGAATTAGCTTTATTTACCAGAGACTCAAAATGATTGAGGATCAGTTGAAGCTCTACGGGAGCAGCCTTTATTGTGTCAGGGGAAAAGTAGCCGAAGTCTGGATCTCAATACTGAAAATATTTAAGCCGAAGGCGGTTTACGCCAACGAAGATTACGAGCCCTATGCTGTAGAAAGAGACAGCAAAGTAGAGCAAGTTTTATCAAAACAGCATATCCCTTTCAAGCGCTATAAAGATCAGGTCATCTTTGCGGGGAAGGAGGTCTTAAAAGCTGACGAGACCCCCTATACCGTGTTTACTCCCTACAAAAACCAATGGTTGCACAAATTAAAGAGCCGGGGCTTTGAGCTGCTGAAGTCTGAAAACAGAGATCATTATGTCAAACTCAAATTTCCCTTGCCGGAATTGTCTGAACTGGGATTTAAAATTTCTAAGATAAAAGTACGTTACTATAGTCTGGATGCAGTAGAAAATTATCAACAATACAGAGATTTTCCTGCGTTGGATAGGACCAGTTATCTATCGCCCCATCTGCGCTTCGGTACTGTCAGCATCCGTCAGATCGTGATGAAGATGCTCAAAAACGAGGCCTTTTTGTCTGAACTGATCTGGAGGGAATTCTTTATGCAGATTCTTTATCATTTTCCCGAAGTAGTGCACAACAATTTCAAAAGGAAATACGATTTTATTCCCTGGCGGAATAATGAGCAGGAATTTGAACGCTGGACGCTGGGGCAAACCGGATATCCTATGGTGGATGCAGGTATGCGTCAACTGAACGCTACCGGTTATATGCACAATCGTGTCCGCATGGTGGTGGCCGGGTTTTTGTGCAAACATCTGCTGATAGACTGGCGTTGGGGCGAAGCCTATTTTGCCGGAAAGTTGCTCGATTACGAACTGTCTTCCAACAACGGCAACTGGCAATGGGCTGCCGGCACCGGTTGCGATGCCGCACCCTACTTCAGGGTGTTCAATCCCGCAGAGCAGCTCCGGAAATTCGATCCCGATAAGGCCTACGTCCGGCAGTGGATCCCGGAATTAAATACTGCGGCTTATCCGGCCGGGATGGTAGAGCATACTC
>JAAZGQ010000313.1 GCA_012511135.1 Bacteroidales bacterium
GCAAAAAAACTGACCGAAGAACTTCGTCAGATCGGATTGCAGGAGGTGAGTCTGGACAAAAACGCCTATGTAATGGCCACTTTGCCGGCCAATACCGATAAAGCCTGCCCGGTAGTCGGTTTCATTGCCCACATGGACACCAGTCCCGATATGTCCGGGCGCAAGGTGCAGCCTCAGATTATTCGCAAATACAGTGGCCAGGACATTGTCCTTAATGTTAAGGAAAATATCCTGCTTTCGCCGCTGAAGTTTCCGGAACTTAAAAATTACATCGGCCAGGATCTCATCTGCACCAATGGGCTTACTTTGCTGGGAGCGGACGATAAGGCCGGGATTGCCGAAATTGTTACTGCTATGGAGTATTTGTTGGCACATCCCGAAATCAGGCACGGCAAAATCCGTCTGGGTTTCACTCCCGACGAAGAAATAGGGCAGGGTGCCGATCATTTCGATGTAGAAGCTTTTGGCGCCGACTTTGCCTATACCCTGGACGGAGGCGAAATTGGTGAACTGGAATTTGAGAATTTTAACGCAGCTTCGGCCAAGGTGCACATCAAGGGCTTGAATGTGCATCCGGGTTACGCCAAACACAAAATGCGCAACGCCTGCCGCATAGCTTATCAGTTTGCCTCCATGTTGCCCCGGCACGAAACCCCTGAACACACCGAAGGCTATGAAGGTTTTTACCATGTTACCGCCGTACAGGGGACAGTGGAAGAAGCTACTTTGGATTATATCATACGCGACCACGACCGCGACCGTTTTGAGCGCAGGAAAAAGGAAATGTTGCACCTGGTAAACAAAATCAACCACGAATTTGGAGAAGGAACCGCCAGCCTGACGCTCAAAGACCAATACTACAACATGCGCGAAAAGATAGACCCCGACAATATGCATGTGGTACAATTGGCCGTGGAGGCCATGAAGGCGGTAGGAGTAGAGCCCAACATTAAACCCATACGGGGAGGCACCGATGGCGCCCGCTTATCCTACATGGGTCTGCCCTGTCCCAATATTTTTGCCGGCGGACTGAATTTTCACGGTCGCTACGAATTCATCCCCATACCCTCCATGCAAAAAGCCATGGAAGTGGTGGTAAAAATTGCCGAAATCAATTGCAACTAAGTTTCAGATCAGCATGAAATCAACTCCTTTTACAGACATTCACATCGGGCTCAAGGCCAAAATGCATGAATTTGCCGGCTTCAATATGCCCATAGAATATACCGGAATTTTGCCCGAACATCTCTGTGTATGCCAACAAGTAGGCGTGTTCGATGTTTCCCACATGGGTGAATTCAGAGTAAGCGGTCCCAGGGCCCTGGATTTCCTCCAGCAGCTCTGCTCCAACGACATTTCGGTAATGGCCGACGGCCAGGCTCAGTACAATTGCTTCCCTAACGACCGGGGCGGCATAGTGGACGATTTACTGGTTTATCGCATTCATCAGGGCGAATACCTGCTGGTGGTGAATGCCTCCAACATCGAAAAAGACTGGAATTGGTGTTGTTCGCACAATCAGAGCGGAGCCAAACTCGAAAACCTCTCCAACCGTACGGCGCAACTGGCCATTCAGGGGCCAAAAGCCATTGATGTATTGCAAAAATTAAGCCCGGTCGACCTCAAAGCCATTCCTTACTATCATTTCGCTTACGGCAAAATGGCCGGTATAGACAATGTCCTGATCTCCAACACAGGCTATACGGGCGCAGGCGGTTTTGAACTCTATTTTAAGCCCAAAGAGGGTCCGAAGCTCTGGGAGGCTATTTTCGAAGCCGGTGCTGAATACGGCATTCAGCCCATAGGACTGGGAGCCCGCGATACCCTGAGGCTGGAAATGGGTTTTTGTCTGTACGGCAACGATATTGACGATAACACCAGTCCGCTGGAAGCCGGTTTGGGCTGGATTACCAAATTCCTGCCCGGCAAAAATTTCCCCGGCAGAGCTTTGCTGGAAAAGCAAAAACAGGAAGGAGTAAAGCAAAAACTCTGCGGTCTGGAAATGATCGATAAAGGCATAGCCCGACACGGTTATGAAGTGGTTGATACGCAGGGAAGAGTAATAGGCCGGGTAACTTCGGGCAGCATTTCGCCCCTGCTCAAAATAGGCATAGCACTGGCCTATGTGGAAACGGCTTTTGCACAGCCCGGGACCGAGGTTTTTGTTCGCGTTCGCAATCGCGAGCTCAAAGCCGGGGTGGTTAAACTGCCTTTCAGAAAATGAAACTCAGTTCCGGTGGATA
>JAAZGQ010000314.1 GCA_012511135.1 Bacteroidales bacterium
CCTCCGGAGAGAGGCGTTTTGCGTTGAACCAGCTCCCTGGCTTTGCGGGCGGCGTGACGGGCAGTAGCTGCCAGAATAACTTTGTCCACGATGATTTTGGCCTCTTTGGGATGTTCTTCGAGATAATATTTCAGAGCTTCACTGACGGTCTGATCTACAACCCCGATAACATCGCTGTTGCCCAGTTTGGTCTTGGTTTGGCCTTCGAATTGAGGCTCTGCCACTTTGACCGAAATCACGGCTGTCAGCCCTTCTCTAAAATCATCGCCTGAAATTTCCACTTTGAGCTTTTCGAGCATTTTGGAATCTTCGGCGTATTTTTTCAGGGTGCGGGTCAGGCCCCTGCGAAATCCGGTTAAATGAGTGCCGCCTTCGATGGTGTTGATGTTGTTTACGTAAGAATGCACATTTTCTACATAGGAATTGTTGTAGATCATGGCAATTTCTACGGGAGTGCCGTATTTCTCGGTGGTAATGTGTATGACTTCTTCGATGAGCGGCTCACGAGAGGCATCTATAAAGCGTACAAACTCGCTCAGACCCAGCTCTGAATAAAAAAGTTCGCTTTTGTGGCTTCCATCTTCGTTTTTTACCCGCTTATCGGTCATTGTCAGGGAGATTCCCGCATTAAGGTAGGCAAGTTCGCGCATGCGATTAGCCAATATATCGTATTTATATTCCAGTGTAGTGAAGATCTCACCGTCGGGTTTGAAGGTGATGGTTGTTCCGGTTTGATTGGTCGTTCCTGTTTCTTTGACCGGATAGATGGGTTTGCCTCTGTGGTATTCCTGTTCGTAAGATTTTCCGTCTCTGAATATTTGCACAAAAAGACGATCAGAAAGGGCGTTGACACAGGAAACACCCACTCCGTGAAGTCCTCCGGAAACCTTGTACGAACCCTTATCGAATTTCCCGCCTGCGTGCAGCACAGTTAGTACTACTTCCAGCGCCGAGCGGCCTTCTTTTTCGTGCAAATCTACCGGAATACCCCTTCCGTTGTCGGAAACCGTTACAGAGCCATCTTCGTTTATCCAGACCCTGATGTCGGAACAATAACCTGCCAGTGCTTCGTCGATACAATTGTCTACAACTTCGTATACCAAGTGGTGTAAGCCTTTTTCACTGGTATCGCCAATATACATTGCCGGACGTTTGCGAACAGCTTCCAGACCCTCGAGCACCTGGATGTTTTTCGCTGAATAACTTTGTTCGTTGTTTACAATTTCTTCTTCAGCCATAAAAATTTTATATTAAATCAATCGACCGCGGAGAGCGGCCGCAAAAAACGAACAAATGTAGCTAAAAACCCCAAAACTACCAAGCAACAGTCTGCGTTTTTTTAAGCAATTAGCAAAGAAAGTGCCGATTAAATTTGGATATCCCGCAATCTTGCCTTATCTTTGCACCCACAAATCGCGGAGTGGAGCAGTGGCAGCTCGTTGGGCTCATAACCCAAAGGTCGCAGGTTCGAGTCCTGTCTCCGCAACAAGTTCAAAAAGGCTGTCCCTGGACAGCCTTTTTTCGTAGATTTTGCTGTTTGTTCTTTTCTTGTCTTGTCCTTCTTTTTGGTTCCTTTTTTTCCCTTCTTTGTCTTTCAAGTTTTACATCAGTCTTGACTATTTCTGATTTTCACGCTTAAATGTTTTGTCTCTCTCTGTTTCTCGAGCCGTTTTTTTTCGGATATTTGTTCCCTTGCTAATTCCCTAAACATGTTCGCTCATGGCTAAATCCAAAACCATTTTTTTATGCAGCAATTGCGGTTCCGATTTTCCCAAATGGATGGGGAAATGCCCTGTTTGCGGGGAGTGGGGCAGTATCAACGAAGAAGTCATTCACCGTGACAACAGCTCAAAACAGCTGCATCCTCAGTTCAGCGCCGAAAAATCGAAAGCTTTGCTTCTTTCCGAGGTGGAATCGACGCAGGAGGCTCGCATTGGCACAGGAGGCCCTGAGCTTGACCGTGTTCTGGGCGGAGGCCTGGTGCAGGGATCCATGGTTCTGCTGGGTGGGGAACCCGGCATAGGCAAATCAACCCTGGTGCTGCAAACGGCATTAAACATGAATCATAAACGTATTTTGTATGTTTCGGGCGAAGAAAGCCTTCAGCAAATCAAAATGCGGGCAGAGCGAATCAAGGGCGATAATCCCCAGGCTTATTTTCTGGCCGAAACTTCGCTGGAAAATATCTTTGAACAGATCATCCAGCTTAAGCCGGAGTTGCTGATTATTGATTCCATTCAAACCCTTAGCACCGAAGTGGCAGACTCTTCACCGGGCAGTGTTACCCAGGTCAGGGAATGCGCCACGGCTCTGCTCAAGGTGGCCAAAACGCTGGGTATGCCTATAATACTTATCGGCCATATCAACAAAGAAGGCAGTCTGGCCGGCCCCAAAGTCCTGGAGCATATAGTGGATACCGTGCTGCTTTTCGAGGGAGATACCCATCATTTTTACAGGATTTTACGTTCGGTCAAAAACCGTTTTGGCAGTATTGCCGAGATAGGCATGTACGAAATGCGCAGCGATGGCTTGCGCGAAGTGACCAATCCGTCGGAACTTTTGCTTTCTCAACATCAGGATGGTCTGAGCGGGGTGGCTATTGCTGCTGCTATCGAAGGCATACGCCCTTTCCTGATTGAAACCCAGGCCCTGGTAAGCACGGCTGCCTACGGCACTCCCCAACGTTCCACCACCGGTTTCGATTTAAGACGGCTCAATATGTTGTTGGCTGTACTCGAAAAAAGAGCCGGTTTTAAGATTGCCCAAAAGGATGTTTTTCTCAATATTGCCGGTGGCATCAGGGTGAACGATCCGGCTACCGATTTATCTGTGATTGCTGCCATTTTATCGTCCAATTTAAACCTTTCCATCGGAAATAAGGTTTGTTTGGCGGGCGAAGTAGGTCTGGCCGGCGAGATCAGGCCGGTCAACCGCCTGGAGCAACGCATCATGGAAGCCCAAAAACTGGGTTTTGAGCAAATCATAGTACCCGATTTTGCCGAATCGGGCACGGACTTGCGCCGGTTTAAAATTCGCATAGACAAAGTACGTAAAGTAGAAGAATCCTTCCGCTTGTTATTCGGTTAAGACCTGTTTATACTAGTAAGATGATCAGAGAATATCAACTAAGGGTCTTGCCCCGGGAAGCTGCTCAAGAAGACAGCCTAAAGCAAACTTTGAGCCGTGAGGCCGGTATTGATATCAGCCGGATTACAGCCCTGCAGATTATTAAACAATCCATTGACGCCCGTCAGCGACAAATTTACATCCAATTAAAAGTACGGGTTTTTATTGACGAACAGCCTGTCACAGAACTGTTTGAAAACATTTCGTACGCCAGTGTCTCTTCAGCTTCTTCTGCAGTAGTAGTTGGTGCCGGTCCGGCCGGGCTTTTTGCGGCTCTCCGTCTGATTGA
>JAAZGQ010000315.1 GCA_012511135.1 Bacteroidales bacterium
AACGCTACGTCAGGCTCAATAAAGAATACAGGGATCTGGAACAAATCGTCCATGCCAGGCAAGAATACATCCAGCTACTCAATAACATTAACGAAGCCAAAGCCCTGCTCGAACAGGAAAGCGATGCAGAAATGCGCGAGATGGCCCGTGAAGAACTGAGCAAAGAAACAGCCAGACAACCTCAACTGGAAGAAAAAATTAAATTACTCTTGGTTCCCGCTGACCCTCAGGACAACAAAAACGCTATCGTCGAAATCCGCGGAGGCACAGGCGGAGACGAAGCCGCCATTTTTGCGGGCGATTTGTTCAGGATGTACAGTAAATTTTGCGAATCAAAAAACTGGAAAGTCGAAGTTACCAGTTCCAGCCCGGGTACTTCGGGAGGCTACAAGGAGATCGTATTCAGCGTCAGCGGTGAACATGTATACGGAATTCTTAAGTATGAATCGGGGGTACATCGCGTTCAAAGGGTGCCTTTGACCGAAACCCAGGGCAGAGTACACACTTCGGCTGCCACGGTGGCTGTCTTGCCCGAGGCTGAAGAATTCGATATTGAACTGAAAGATTCCGACATCAAGGTAGATACTTTTTGTTCTTCGGGAGCCGGAGGACAATCGGTCAACACCACCTATTCCGCTATTCGTTTGTTGCACATACCCACCGGCATAGTGGTCCAATGTCAGGACGAGCGTTCGCAGTTAAAAAACAAAGCCAAAGCCATGACCGAATTGCGTTCGCGCATTTACAACATGGAATACCAAAAATACCTGGAAGAGATTTCTTCGAAACGTAAAACGATGGTTTCCACCGGAGACCGTTCTGCCAAAATCCGTACTTACAATTACCCCCAGGCCCGTATCACCGATCACAGAATCAACCTCACGCTTTACAACCTGAATGCTGTATTGGATGGTGAATTGCAAGACATTATAAATCAACTGATCATTGCCGAAAACGCTGAACGCCTCAAAGCCGGAGCCAATTGATACTCCCCTATCACCATGAACAGACAAGAACTTATTTCGCAAATCAAAACCAAAGCTTCCTTTTTGTGTATAGGCCTGGATCCTGACATAGAAAAAATACCCGAACATCTGCTTGCAGACAAAGATCCTTTGTTTGCCTTCAACAAAGCTATTATAGATGCTACTCACGACCTTTGCGTAGCCTTCAAACCCAATCTTGCTTTTTACGAAAGCCGTGGGCCGGAGGGCTGGATAAGCTTCGAAAAAACGGTCAGGCATATTCACGAAAAAGATCCCGGGCAATTTATCATTGCCGACGCCAAAAGAGGAGATATTGGAAACACGGCAGAAATGTACGCCCGCAGCTTTTTTGAAAGCCTGCCCATAGATGCTGTCACCCTGGCTCCCTATATGGGCAAAGACAGTGTTGAACCTTTCTTGTCGTATTCCGGCAAATGGGCTATCCTGCTGGCTCTGACTTCAAACCAGGGCTCGGCCGACTTCCAGATGTTGGAAGATGCCTATGGAAAAAGGCTGTTCGAAACAGTACTCAGCCGCTCATCTGCCTGGGCTGATGAGTCTTCGATGATGTATGTAGTGGGAGCTACTCAGGGTAGTCTGCTAAAGGATGTAAGGAAACTGGTGCCCGGTCATTTCTTGCTGGTTCCGGGCGTAGGAGCTCAGGGAGGCAGCCTGGAAGAAGTGGTACGCTACGGCATGAACGATGACTGCGGATTGCTGGTGAACGCCTCCAGGCAAATTCTATACGCTTCACGGGGAAGGGATTTTGCTCAGGCAGCCCGCAACGAAGCCTATAAACTTCAACAGGAAATGCAAGTTCACCTAAAGACCTTATGGGAATGAAACAAAAAATAATAAACGATCCGGTTTTTGGGTTTATCAATCTCCCCACAGGCTTTCTTTACCAGGTTTATCAACACCCTTATCTGTATCGTTTAACCAGAATTCAACAGCTGGGCTTGTCTTGTCTGGTGTATCCGGGAGCTACTCATTGCCGTTTTCAGCACATCACCGGCGCCATGCATCTGGCCGGCGAAGCCATACGCCAGTTGCGGCTCAAAGGCAACGAGATCAGCGAGGCCGAAGCCGAAGCCACGGTGGCAGCCATTATGCTGCACGATATTGGGCACGGCCCTTTTTCCCACGTACTGGAACCGGTTTTGTTCAACGGAGTATCGCACGAAAGTATTTCTCTCTTGCTGATGGAAGGTATGAACAAGGAATTCAAGGGGAAGCTGGATATGGCCATTGCCATTTTCGAAGGAAGCTATCCCAAGAAGTTTTTACATCAGCTCATTTCCAGCCAACTGGATGTTGACCGTCTGGATTATTTAAGGCGGGACAGCTTTTTTACCGGAGTGGTCGAAGGCAACATCGGTTCTTCGCGCATCATTAAAATGCTGGCCGTATGCGAAGACAGGCTGGTAGTAGAAGCAAAAGGTATATATTCTATCGAAAATTTCCTGATGGCCCGCCGGTTGATGTACTGGCAGGTTTACCTGCACAAAACTTCGCTGGCGGCAGAAAAAATGCTGCATAATTTGCTAAAAAGGGCCAAAGAACTCAAACTGGCAGGAG